>JAJUHY010000078.1 GCA_029265735.1 Marinobacter segnicrescens
ACAAGATGATGAAAGGCATGGGCGATCTGATGAAAAAGGCCCAACAGATGCAGGAAGAAATGCAAAAGGCTCAGGAAGAGGCGGCAAAAGCTGAAGTCACCGGCGAGTCCGGAGGCGGCCTTATCAAGGTCACCATGAACGGCCGTCACGACGTTCGCAAGGTATCCATTGACGAGTCGCTGATGTCAGAAGACCGGGAAGTGTTGGAAGATCTGCTCGCGGCAGCGGTCAATGATGCGGTCCGCCGGGTGGAAGCTGCGCAGAAAGAGCGTATGTCCGGAATGATGGCCGGCATGGGTCTGCCTGATAACTTCAAGATGCCGTTCTGACCGCCGTTACCTTGATGGCTCCGGGTCCTATGCGTGGGATGCAGGCCGGAGCCTTTTAGAGATGTTACCCAGGAGTTCCGATGGCCTTTAGTCCTCTGGTTGATGAGCTGGTCGATTCGTTACGGTGTCTGCCGGGCGTAGGGCAGAAAACCGCCCAGCGCATGGCATTCCATCTGCTGGAGAAAGGCCGGGGCGGCGGTGAGCGACTGGCCGGGGCGCTGGCGGCGGCCATGTCCGGCGTGCGTCGTTGTGAAAGCTGCCAGAACTTTTCGGATACACCGCTGTGTTCCCTCTGTCAGCAACCGGACCGTCGCACCGGGACCCTCTGCGTGGTAGAGAGCCCGTCAGATCTGCTGGCCATCGAGCAGGCCGGTGACTACAAGGGCGGTTACTTTGTACTGATGGGACACCTGTCGCCCATTGACGGCATCGGTCCCGACGATATCGGCATCGAGTTGCTGCTCCGCCGGGTAAGTGAGGAATCCGTCACCGAGCTGATTCTGGCCACTAACCCGACGGTAGAAGGGGAGGCAACTGCCCATTATATTGCCGACCGGCTCCACGGCACCGGCGTGCTCACTACCCGACTGGCCCATGGCATTCCGGTGGGCGGCGAGCTGGGGTATGTGGACGGCTTTACGCTGACCCACGCGTTTCGCGGACGCAAACCGCTCACCGACTAATGCCGACATGGCAAACCAGGAGATTTCATGACTCAGGCTTTACCCCCAGTACCGTCGGTGCAGACACCCGAGTGGTTGCACACCGTGGCGGAGCTGGACGCATGGCTGGAGGCCCATCAGCATCTGCCCCTCGCTCTGGACACGGAGTTTGAACGGGTATCCACGTTTTACCCGATTCCCGGACTGGTCCAGTTGGGAGCTGGCGACTCACTGCGTCTGGTGGAACCTTCGGTAGTGGAGCGGTCAGATCGATTTCGGGAGCAGCTGGCGGACCCTGCTTCCGTCAAGCTGCTCTACGCCATGGGTGAAGACCTGGAGCTGTTTCGTCACTGGCTGAAGCTGGAGCCCGCAGGGCTGCTGGATCTGCAGATCGGCGCGGCGCTGGCCGGCGCCGGTTTTTCCATGGGATACGGACGACTGGTAGAAACCCTGTTCGGAGAAACTCTGGACAAATCAGCGACCCGGTCGGACTGGCTGGCCAGACCCCTGAGTGATGAACAATTGCGTTATGCGCTGGACGACATCCGCTTTCTGCCAGCTCTGTACGAGTGGGTGATGGCCCGGCTTGAAGCTCGGGGCATTCCCAGTGCCATGGCGGAGGAAACCCGACGCTTCGCGGACGATATGCTGGCCCTGATGGAGCCGGAAAACTGGTACCTCAAGCTGCGGGGTGGCTGGTATCTCACACCGGAAAAACAGGGTGTGCTCAAGGCGCTGGTGATCTGGCGAGAGGAAGAGTGCCGCCGCCGGGATCGCCCCCGCAACCGTGTGTTATCCGATAACGGATTGATCAACCTGGCGGACCGCCTGCCGGAAACCACCGGTGCCATGGCTGCTGTGGACGACGTGCCCGCGGTAGTGGTCAGGCGCTATGGGGAGCATTTGCTGGGGCTGATCCGTGACGCCCTGGCTGCCAACGAAATACCGGAACCGCTGATCGAGCGACCTCTTACCCGGCCTCAGCAGGACCAGTATCGTAAGGTGAAAAAGCCCATGGCAGCGGCCGCAGAGCAGTCTGATGTGCCGGTGGAACTGCTGGCGCCGCGAAAGCGTCTGGAGAACCTGTTGCGTCAGAACGATCCGCAGGCGTTGCAGGTGTTCGCGACTGGCTGGCGCGGCCAGATCCTGGCGCCGGTACTGGACGACATCAAGGTATTACTGGAAAACCAGCATGAGTGAAAAAAGCTTTATCTCCGTGTTCCGCAGCAGTCGCCAGGACGACACTTATCTGTACCTGCGCCGGGGGCACCCCTGGGATGAGTTGCCGGAAAACCTGCGGGAGATCTTCGGCACCCCCGTCCATGCTCTGGATCTGGTCCTTACACCGGAACGGCGGCTGGCTCGGACTACTGGGCGGGAAGTGCTGGAGGCTATCGCCGAGAAAGATTACTATCTTCAACTTCCTGAAAAACCCGACAGTTACATCGTGGCTTTCAAGGAAAAGCTCAGGGACTTTGGTGCCTGATGGCTGATATTCCGTTCTGGCAGCGCAAACGGCTTGAAGAGATGTCAGCCGCCGAGTGGGAGTCCCTGTGCGACGGTTGCGGCCTGTGTTGTCTGACCAAGCTTCAGGACAGTGATACCGGGGAGGTATTTTATACCGACCTGAGTTGCCCCCTGATGGATACGGAAACCTGTCGTTGTCGTAACTACGAACAGCGCCAGGAGCTGGTGCCGGACTGCACCCGCCTGACGCCAGAGAACGTCCGGGAGTTTGACTGGCTTCCCACGACATGCGCCTATCGGACCCTGGCCGAAGGGCGCCCGTTGCCTGACTGGCATCCCCTGCGTTCCGGCTCGCCGGACACGGTTCATGAGGCTGGTATTTCGGCGGCTCATCGGGCGACGCCCTCAAACCAGGTAGCGGTTGAAGTCTGGCAGGAACACATTATTCATTGGGTCTTGTGAAGGAACATTGAAACCTATGACCGAATCACTGGCGTTTGCCACCATGGATGCTGACTCCCAGACGGCCTACGCCTTGTTCTGGGGCATTTATATCGTCGGCTTTGTGCTGTTCTACTGGGCCATGTCCCGGGTGTTTCGCCTGCTGCCACTGTACGGTTTGCGGAGCCTGCTCAAGGTGGCACTGATTGTACTGCTGGTGACGCCGGTACAGTCCACGGTGGTGGATGGCTGGTGGGTCCCCGCATGGCTGTTTGCGGCTTACGAGACATTTCTGGGGGAACCGGCCGAGGCCGCCCGGGCGTTTTTCAATATGGCTGTTGCCGCCGTTATCATGGCGTTGGTGTGGATACTGGATCTGGTGCGGTACCGCTTCACCCGCCGCTGATACTCTGATCCGCTGAGTCCTCAGAATACGGGCGTTATAGTCCGCCCAGGCGCTGGCCGGCAACTCGGTTAATACTAAGAGGACCCGTTTCATGGGGTTGCGAAAGCTGTCTTTCTCGCTCGCCCTGCTGGCCGCGTTGGTACTTACTCTGCTACCGGCCGGAATTGCCACTGCAGCCCAGGATGTGCGCGTCGTTGTGGACATTTCGGGCAGCATGAAGCTCAACGACCCGGATAATCTGCGTCGGCCCGCGGTGCGTCTGCTGGCCAGATTGCTGCCGGACGGAACCGGAGTTGGCCTGTGGACCTTCGGTCGCGAAGTGAACATGCTGGTGCCCCACGGCAGGCTCAATGATAACCAGCGCCAAGCTCTGATTGACGGCTCCGCCGGTATCAACTCTGTCGCTCAATGGACCAATATTGGCGGTGCCATCGCTACCGCCAGCGACCCCTGGTACTCCCCGCAACAGTCTCTTATTAACACCCACCTGATCCTGCTCAGTGACGGCAAGGTGGACATCGATACTCGCCCGGAACAGAACAACGCAGAACGTGAGCACATTCTCGGCGAGCTGGTCCCGGGACTGGCCGCTCAGGGGCTGACCATCCATACCATCGCATTGTCGGCAGATGCGGATCTGTACCTGCTCGGCGCTATTGCCGATCTGACCGGTGGCGCCGCCCATGTGGCGGGGTCTGCAGATGAGCTGAGTCGGATTTTCGCCGATACCCTTGGGCAGGCGGTTCCGGCCAATGAGCTCCCGCTGGCCGATAACCGTTTTACGGTTGATGATGGGGTAGAGGAGTTCACTGCCCTGATCTTTTCCGACACACCGGCGGCGTCCGGCCAACTGACTCTGAACCAGCCTGATGGCACGCAGAGTACCCTCGGACAGGCCGGCGCGGATGTCCGCTGGGTCCGGGAACCCGGCTACGACCTGATCACGGTAACCCGCCCGGAGGCAGGAGAGTGGCACCTCGATGGTCTGCTGGGCGATGGCAGCCGGGTCACCGTCGTCAGCGATCTGCAGCTGGAAGTACGTTCGCTGCCGCCCCGATTTCAGGCGGGTGACGGGCCGGAGCTGGAAGTGTTTTTCAGTGAGGCCGGGGAACCCATTACCGATGAAGAGTTCCTCGGCGTGACAACGGTTCGTCTGACCCTCACAGCGGAAGACGGGCGGCAGGGGGCAAGAGTTCTCAGTGAGGGCCACTCGCCCACGGACGGTGTCTATCGGGACAGTTTTGGCGGACTCACGGTACCAGGTCAGTATCAGCTTGAGCTGACGGCAGACGGCAGAACCTTCTCCCGCAAGTTTCGTCAGACGCTGACCGTACTCGCTCCAGACGATGCTGATCTGACCGCCGCCGACAGTGTTGC
Source organism: Marinobacter segnicrescens (assembly GCA_029265735.1). Taxonomy (GTDB): domain Bacteria; phylum Pseudomonadota; class Gammaproteobacteria; order Pseudomonadales; family Oleiphilaceae; genus Marinobacter; species Marinobacter segnicrescens_A. The sequence goes on from JAJUHY010000078.1 coordinate 4,683, forward strand.
GCCCCAGCCTGCCCCCGACGTTGATCCGGATCCCTCAGCCGAGCTGGCAAGTCCCATTGACGTGGGGCTCGCTGAGGAACCTGCACTCCTGCCGGATACGTCAGATTTAGCTGAGACCGGACCATCAACCAGCTCCCGGGATCCCCTTTGGCTCTGGCTTGGCGCGGGTACCGGTCTGATTCTGCTGGTTGTGCTGGCCATGATTCTGAGGCGTCGCCGCGCTCAGGCTGTATCCGAGAAACCGGAGCGTCAGCCGGATGGAGCCGATGAGGCCGACGATGCACCGGTCAGCGCACCTCCGGATGCAGAAGCGGTTACGGGCGACGGCGCTCAGAAGGGCCTGCAGGACAGTCCGTTGGGTGATCAGGAAATGTCGCTGCCCCAGGAGGACAGTGATGAGGAATTTCAGCTGGAAGATTTTGACCTTTCGGACCTCGACAGCCTGCCACAGGCGGATGCTGGCAAAGGTACCCAGTTCGCCGGGAAAGAGGATGCCAGCGCAAAGAAACCCCCGGGAAAACAGGATAGCCGCGATGACTGACGATTATGCAGGCTGATGTTATCCGGCAGCGCTTATCACAGACGAGTAAAAAACCTATACTCGTCTTCCATTAACCATTGGCAGGGGGTGGCAGACATTCGGCCGATACGCGCCGAGCCGTCTTCCTGCTCTGACTTTTTAATGGCCTACTCAGAATGACAGGATCTAACAATATGAAATTTACCGGTACCGATAAGTATGTAGCCACCGAAGACTTGCAGATGGCGGTCAACGCCGCCGTCGCCCTGCAGCGCCCACTGCTGATCAAGGGTGAGCCGGGTACCGGAAAAACGTTGCTGGCTGAAGAGATGGCCCGTGGACTGGGCATGCGGCTGATCCCCTGGCACATCAAGTCCACCACCAAGGCCCAGCAGGGGCTGTACGAATACGACGCGGTTTCTCGCCTGCGGGATTCCCAGTTGGGTGACGAAAAGGTCAAGGACATCCGCAACTACATCGTCAAGGGCAAGCTCTGGGAAGCCTTTGAAGCCGACGAGCAGGTGGTCCTGCTGATCGACGAAATCGACAAGGCGGATATCGAGTTCCCCAATGACCTGCTGCTGGAACTGGACCGCATGGAGTTCTTCGTTTACGAGACCCAGGAGTTCGTCAAGGCGAAGCACCGTCCCATCGTGGTGATCACCAGTAACAACGAGAAGGAACTGCCGGACGCCTTCCTGCGCCGCTGCTTCTTCCACTACATCTCGTTCCCGGACCACGACACCATGAAGACCATCGTCGACGTCCACTTCCCCAACATCCAGCAGGACATCGTGCGGGATGCGCTGGAAGTCTTCTTTGATGTGCGCAAGGTGCCCGGTCTCAAGAAAAAGCCGTCCACTTCGGAACTGATTGACTGGCTCAAGCTGCTGATGGCAGACGATTTGTCCCGCAAGGTTCTGCAGGAGCACGACGCCACCAGCGCACTGCCGCCGCTGTACGGCGCTCTGGTGAAAAACGAACAGGACGTGCATCTGCTGCAGAAGCTGGCATTCATGGCGCGTCGCAAGAAGTGAGGCGTACGGGAGATCCAACCCGGCGAACCAATGACACAACGGCCTCTTTTGGGAGGACGCCATGCTGATTGATTTCTTTATGGAAGTCCGCGCGGCCAAGGTTCCGGCCAGCCTGCGGGAATTCCTGGATTTGCTGGAGGCCTTGCAGGAGCGCGTGGCCTTTGGTGACATGGAAGAGTTTTACTACCTGGCACGCCTGTGCCTGGTGAAGGACGAGCGTCATTTTGACAAATTCGACCGGGCCTTCAGTACCTACTTCAAGGGCATCGAGAACCTGGATGACCTGATGGAAGCGCTGATCCCGGACGACTGGCTCAGGGCCGAATTCGAGAAGCACCTGAGTGATGAAGAGAAGGCTCAAATCGAGTCCCTTGGCGGGCTTGAAGAGCTGATCGAAACCTTCAAGAAGCGCATGGAAGAGCAGAAGGAGCGACACCAGGGCGGCAACAAATGGATTGGCACCGGTGGTACCTCACCTTTTGGCGCCAACGGATATAACCCCGAGGGCTTCCGCATTGGCCAGAAGGAAGGGCGCCATGGTCGCGCCATCAAAGTCTGGGACAAGCGTGAGTTCCGGGATCTGGACGACTCCATCACTCTGGGGATCCGCAATATCAAGGTCGCCCTGCGCCGGCTGCGCAAGTTTGCCCGGCAGGGGGCTGCGGACCAGCTCGATCTGGATGACACCATCCGGTCGACCGCGCGAAACGCGGGCTATCTGGACCTCAAGATGGTGCCAGAGCGGCATAATGCGGTGAAAGTGCTGCTGTTCTTTGATGTGGGCGGCTCCATGGACCCCCATGTGCGGGTTTGTGAAGAGTTGTTCTCAGCTGCGCGGATGGAGTTCAAGCATATGGAGTATTTCTATTTCCATAACTTCATCTATGAGGCGGTATGGACCAAGAACGTCCGTCGCTTGCACGAAACCACGCCGGTCTGGGACATTCTGCACAAGTACAGTCCGGACTATAAGGTGATCTTCATCGGTGACGCCACCATGGCGCCCTATGAGATTACCCATCCGGGCGGCTCCATCGAACACTGGAACGAAGAGGCGGGCGCCACCTGGTTCCAGCGCGTAACCGACCATTTCCGCAAGGTGGTCTGGCT
>JAJUHY010000181.1 GCA_029265735.1 Marinobacter segnicrescens
ACTTTCCCCAGGGCCGGGTAACGGATCACCGCATCAACCTGACCCTGTACAAGCTGGATGAAGTCATGGGGGGTGACCTGGGCCCGGTGATCACGCCTCTGCAACAGGAACACCAGGCCGATCTTCTGGCCAGCCTTGCGGATGAGTGAGCCAGGTCTGACCTGCGAACAGGCATTGGCCCAGGCTGGCCAACGTATCGCCGGGGAATCGCCCCGCCTTGACGCTGAACTCCTGCTGGCTGAAGTTACCGGCTGGTCCCGCACCCGCTTTCGGGCCTTTCCCGAGAGTGAACTGACCGAAGCGCAGGCAACTCATTTTTTCAGTCTCGTAGAGCGCCGGGTCAACGGCGAACCTATCGCCCATATTCTCGGCTATCAGGGCTTCTGGACCCTGGAGCTGGAAGTTACCCCGGATACGCTGATTCCCCGACCGGATACCGAGTGCCTGGTCGAGACGGCATTATCATTGCCACTGCCGGAGCAGGCGAAGGTCATCGACCTGGGGACAGGGACCGGAGCCATTGCGCTGGCACTGCTCAGCGAGCGGCCGCAGTGGGAGGTGCAAGCGACGGACATGGTTCCGGCGGCTGTCGACTTGGCCAGACGCAACGCCGAGCGCTGCCGGTTACCCCTCACCGTTACTCAAAGTCACTGGTTCGATCAGCTGGCGCCTCAGCGCTTTGATCTGATCGTGTCCAATCCACCGTATGTCGAAGAAGGCGACATCCATCTGTCTCAGGGAGATGTTCTCCATGAACCGGCGACAGCCCTGGTTTCCGGCAAAGATGGCCTGGATGCGATCCGGCATCTGATCACTGAGAGCCCTGAGTGGCTTAACCCCGGCGGCTGGCTGGTACTGGAGCACGGCTACAACCAGGGTAGCGCTGTCCGGTCGCTGTTCCACGGCGCTGGTTACCTGTCGGTGGAGACCCGGAAAGACTATGGTGACAATGAGCGACTGACCCTCGGGCACAGGCAATAAATTTTCTTCTCTGTAGAGATCAATCTGCATGCTGAACGACAAGGAACTCCTCCGCTATAGCCGGCAGCTGCTGCTGCCAAACTTCGGTGTGGAAGGGCAGCTGGCGCTCAAGCAGGCCCGGGTGCTGATCCTCGGCAGCGGCGGCCTCGGCTGTCCGGCGGCGCTTTATCTGGGCTCTGCTGGCGTGGGTACGCTGGTGCTGGCGGACGATGATGAGGTGGAGCTGCCGAACCTCCAGCGCCAGATTGCATTTACCGGGGAAGACCTCGGTGCGGCCAAGGCAGAAACTCTGGCGAACCGGCTGCGGAGTATCAACCCGGAGATTACTGTTCTGCCACGGGTGGAGCGTCTTGATGAGCAGCGGCTGGCGGAACTTGCTGCGGATGTGGATCTGGCGCTGGACTGCACGGACAATTTCGAGGCCCGTTTTGCCCTGAACCGGGCGTGTGTAAAGGCAAAGATCCCGCTGGTCTCTGGTGCCGCCATTCGTGGCGAGGGGCAGGTATCGGTGTTCGATGCCCGGGATGAGTCGAGCCCGTGTTACCACTGTCTGTACCCTGAGCAGGGCAATGAGAACCTGACTTGTTCGGAGGCCGGTGTGATTGGTCCGCTGGTGGGAATTATTGGTGCCACTCAAGCCATGGAGGCCATCAAGCTGATTTCAGGGCAGGGGCGCAATCTTGCCGGTCGCTTGCTGTTGCTGGACGCCTGGCAGATGGATTGGCGGGAGATGAGGCTGGCCAGGGATCCGGACTGTCCGGTGTGTGGTTAAACGAATCCCTGCAAGCCAAAGCGACCAGCACCAGGCCCAGAAGCGTGTGGTGCGTGAGCCTTTTCCGGGACCGTCGAACGCCAGGGACGGCGTTCGTCGAGCCCTACAGGGACGTACTCGCGGGCGTGTCCCGGAAAAGGCTCGCGTGCCGCGCGCAGACTCGGAGCCAGCAGTCCTGTAGGTCTTCATTTCTGAATCCGCGCGTGGTTTAGGCTTCGGGCGTACCGTCCGGTAAGACTGAAACGTGGTGCCGGGCCCACGCCCAGCACGCTTCAACTGTGGTGCTGGCCTCTGGGGACAAGCCTGCCATATCGGCGGATTCGCCGGAACCCGCGCCCTGCATTATAGTGAATGTACGCCATTGATTTTTTGAAAGTTCCCCGTTGGCAATTATGCGTATTGAGCGCCGGCCCATAGCCTCGTTTAATGCGCCGCATCTACGATGGACGCACGAACCAGAACCACAACAAGGAGCCACACAATGCCTGGAAATTCAGCCCCTCAGCCAATTCTCGACAAAGATAGCAACCAACGGATTGCCCTTGGTTGGCGGGAATGGGTGGCTTTGCCCGAGCTGGACATCCAGCGGATAAAAGCCAAAGTCGATACTGGCGCCCGGACCTCGTGCCTGCACACCTTCCGCACTGAGCCTTATACCGAGAGCGGCCAGCGCCGGGTGAAGTTCTGGGTGCATCCGGAACAGAATAATCTGCATAGCGTGGTGGAGTGCGACGCCGCCGTCATTGACGAACGTTCGGTAACCGACTCCGGTGGTCACAAGGAATTACGACTGGTAATCGCCACCGAAGTTATTGTCGGCGACCAGCGCTGGCCCATCGAGATGACCCTGACCAATCGCGACTCCATGCGATTTCGGATGCTGCTCGGCCGCACCGCCATGGCTGGCCGCTGCACCGTCATGCCTGAAGCGTCCTACCTGACCGGAGAACCGGTATTGAGGAATCATTCATGAAAATAGCCATTCTCTCCCGTAACCGGCATCTGTATTCCACACGACGTCTGGTCGAGGAGGGTATCAACCGGGGCCATGAAGTGCGTGTGATCGACGCACTACACTGCTCGATGAACATTACATCCGCCGACCCTCGCATCCATTACCATGAAGAGGTGCTGGAGGATTTCGATGTGGTGATCCCGCGCATTGGCGCCTCGGTCACTTTTTACGGTACGGCCGTATTGCGCCAGTTTGAAATGATGGGCGTGTTTCCGGTTAACGAGTCGGTCGCCATCACCCGGTCCCGGGACAAGCTCCGATCGCTGCAGCTGCTGGCCCGGAAGGGCGTCGGCATGCCCGTGACAGGCTTTGCCAACAAGCCCGACAACGTACCGGAGCTATTGAAAATGGTCGGCGGTGCGCCGGTGGTGATCAAGCTTCTGCAGGGCACCCAGGGTATCGGCGTGGTGCTGGCGGAAACCCGCAAGGCGGCGGAAAGCGTGATTGAGGCCTTTATGGGGCTGAAAGCGGACATTCTGGTGCAGGAATTCATCAAGGAAGCCGGTGGGGCGGATATCCGCTGTTTTGTAATTGGCGACAAGGTCATCGCGGCCATGAAGCGTCAGGGCGCCGAGGGCGAATTCCGTTCCAACCTGCACCGTGGTGGCACCGCTTCGCTGGTACGGATTACGCCGGAGGAACGTCGCACCGCTATCACCGCTGCCAAGGCAATGGGACTGAACGTGGCCGGGGTGGATCTGTTACGCTCCAGTCGTGGTCCGCTGGTGATGGAGGTAAACTCCTCCCCGGGCCTGGAAGGTATTGAAAATGCTACCGGCAAGAATGTCGCTGGCATGATTATCAACTGGACTGAAAAAAATCACAGGCCGTGGAAAACAAAAACCAAAGGCAGAGGATAACCTGTGGCGCGACCACCCTTCGTTATTGCAGATACTGAAATCAAACCAGGCACCCGGGAAACCGTCGAAGTACCGGTCGCCAAACTCTATACCCATACCCCGCTGCATATTCCCGTTGAGGTGGTCCACGGGCGGCGGGACGGGCCGGTGCTGATGGTTTGCGGCGCCATCCATGGGGATGAAATCAATGGTGTAGAGATTGTCCGGCGGGTGTTGAGGAACTCAGCCCTGCGTCATCTCAGGGGCACACTGGTGGCCGTGCCCATTGTGAATATCTTCGGATTTATCCAGCGTACCCGATACCTGCCGGACCGTCGTGATCTGAACCGGTGCTTCCCCGGAAGTGAGAGCGGCACTCTGGGTGGGCGGATTGCCTATCTGCTGCGTACCCAGATCATGAAAGACGTTACGCACCTGATCGACCTGCATACCGGGGCCGTGCACCGCTTCAACCTCCCCCAGATCCGCGCCGAGCTCAAAAACCCCGAAACCGTGCGTATGGCAGAAGCGTTCGGAGCGCCGATCATCCTTAACTCGACCCTGCGTGACGGCAGCCTGCGTGCTTATGCAGATTCAAAGGATATTCCGGTGATCACCTTTGAGGGAGGCGAGGCGCTGCGCTTCGATGAGGTGGTGATCAGCAGTGGGGTCAAAGGCGTCATCCGGGTGATGCGGGAGCTGGAAATGATTCCCCGTCAGAAAGCACCAAAGGCACCGAGAAAACGATCCGAGACGGCCGCCATGTCCACCTGGGTGCGGGCGGATATTGACGGCATCATGCGACCCGTTGCCAAGCTGGGCCAGAGAGTCCGCAAGGGTCAGCGGCTGGCCATGGTGGCAGATCCTTTCGGCGAGACAGAAGAAAGCATTGTGTCTCCGATTTCCGGCATCGTGATCTGTGTGAACAATCTTCCGCTAGTCAACGAAGGCGAAGCCATCTACCACATTGCGAGGTTTGATGAGCTGGGTGAGGCCGAAAAAGCCATGGACTACTTCCGTTCATCACTGGACCCCGACATGACCGAAGCCGTATTACCGGTTCATCCCTGGGATAACGACGCCAATAAATAGCGTGCGGTCTTCGTATAAAGGCCTGCGCACCCTTGTGCCCGGGCGGTTTATGCCCGGGCCAGAGAGTTCAC
>JAJUHY010000241.1 GCA_029265735.1 Marinobacter segnicrescens
GGAAAAGGTGGTGGTCATCTGTGCCCACGCCGAAACCGCCATGGCCCTGGAAGAGTACCTGCAGCTGCGGGCTGGAATCCGCAGCGCAGCTTTCCACGAGCATCTGAGCCTGATCGAACGGGACCGGGCAGCCGCCTATTTTGCCGAAGATGAACAGGGTGCTCAGGCCCTGATCTGCTCCGAGATTGGTAGTGAAGGGCGTAACTTCCAGTTTGCCCACCACCTGATTCTGCTGGATCTTCCAGCGAATCCGGACCTGCTGGAGCAGCGGATCGGCCGTCTGGACCGGATCGGGCAGGGGGACCTTATCGACATCCACGTGCCTTACCTGGAAGGTACCAGCGGGGAAGTCCAGTGCCGCTGGTTCCATGAAGGTCTGAATGCCTTCGAGCGCAGCTGTGCCATTGGCGTGGCCGTGTTTGAAGCTGTACGGGAGCAGTGGCAGGCCGCGATCAACGGCGACCAAAGCCAGATCCAGCCACTGATTGATCAGACTGTCGCATACGCCGACGAGCTGAGAGAGCGCCTTGAGCAGGGGCGTGATGCGCTGATTGAGCTGAACTCCTGCCGCCCCGAACAGGCGCGGGCGCTGATTGAGGCCATTGAACAGGAAGAAGCGGACGCCCGTCTGCAGGATTACGTGCATACCGCCTGTGATATTTTCGGAGTGGATGTGGAAGAGCATTCCGCCCATGCGGAGGTTCTCAGGCCCAGCGACCAGCGCCACTCAGGTCAGCTGGAACTGGTGCCGGACGATGGCATCACCGTGACCTACAGCCGGGAAAAAGCCCTTGGCCGGGAAGATATGGCCTTTATGAGCTGGGAGCACCCGCTGGTGACCGGCGTTATGGACTCGGTACTGGGGTCTGGACTGGGTAAGGCTGCGCTGGCGACCATGTCGGTGAAAGGCCTGCAGCCGGGGACCGTCATGCTGGAGGCGGTATTCACCGTCCATTGTCCGGCTCCGGAGCGGCTGCAGCTGGCCCGTTACCTGCCCCTGACCCCGGTGCGCGTACTGGTGGATGTGAATGGTCGCGATCTGTCGGCGGTGTTGCCCCATGACCGACTGAACGGCCTGTGTTCCAACATCCCGAGGCGGACTGCTCAGTCCATCGTGCCGCGGATCAGGGCCGAGGTGGAGACCATGGTGGCCCATGCCACCGCGCTGGCGGAGCCGAAGTTCGAACCCGGCCGTGACGCTGCCCTGAGCCGGGTGCGTAAAATGCTCGAGCCTGAAATTCAACGCCTCGAAGCGCTGGGCCGGCGTAACCCGGCCATCCGCGACGAGGAAATTGCCTTCTTCCGGGAACAGCTTGACGCTGCAGAAGCCGCCATTGCCCGGGCCGAACTGGCGCTGGAGGGAATCCGCGTCGTGATAACTGCCTGATCCGCCGAAAAGAGTGGCGGGATCGAAAGGACGGTAGGAGTGGCAAGGCTCCATGTGTTCCGGTACTTTGACCTGACGACCAAGGAAAGAGAGCGCCTATGATGACCCTGATACTGTTTGTACTGGCCGTAGCCGCCCTGCTGGTGGTAATGCGCCGTGAAGCCGGCGCCCAGGCGGCGGTTATTGTGATGGTAGTGTTCGGCCTGCTGTCGCTGATATTTGCTTCTGGCTGGCTCGCACTGTTGCTGTTTATCGGCGCAGCAATAACCGCTGCCGCCGGACTGCCCGGGTTCCGTCGCAGCTGGCTGACTCCCCGGGCATTCGCCATGTTCAAGAAAGCAGCCCCGAAGGTCTCCGCCACCGAGCAGGTGGCGCTGGACGCGGGCACCGTCGGCTGGGACGGTGAGCTGTTCACCGGGCGGCCCGACTGGCACAACCTGCTGATCAACCGGAACACCGGCCTGACGGAAGAGGAGCAGGCTTTCCTCGATAATCAGTGCGAAACCGCCGTCGCCATGTGCAACGCCTGGGACATTGCGGTTGAACGCGCCGATCTGCCGCCGGAGCTGTGGGATTACATCAAGAAAGAGCGCTTTCTTGGCATGATTATCCCCAAGGAGTATGGCGGCCTCGGGTTTTCCGCCAAGGCTCAGTCGGCCGTGCTGCAGAAGCTGGCGGCCAACGAAGTCCTTATGGTGTCCGTGGGCGTGCCCAACTCCCTTGGCCCCGGCGAACTGCTGGTCAAGTACGGAACCGATGAGCAGAAGGACCACTACCTGCCGCGGCTGGCGGACGGGCGGGAGATTCCCTGCTTCGGTCTGACCGGTCCCCGGGCCGGTTCTGACGCCACCTCGCTGCCGGATACCGGCGTCGTGTGCAAGGGTGTCTACAACGGCGAAGAAGTACTGGGGCTGAGACTCAACTTCGAGAAACGCTGGATCACCCTGGCACCGATTGCCACGGTGGTGGGCCTGGCGTTCCGCATGTTTGACCCGGACGGGCTGCTGGGCGACGAGAAGGACCTGGGCATCACCTGTGCGCTGATTCCCCGGGATACCGAAGGGATGGAAATCGGCCGTCGTCACTGGCCCATTGGCAGCCCCTTCATGAACGGGCCCATTGTTGGCAAGGACGTCGTCATTCCCCTGAGCTTTATTATCGGCGGCCCTGAGATGGCCGGTGAAGGCTGGCGGATGCTGGTTGAGTGCCTGTCGGTGGGACGCTGCATAACCCTGCCGTCCGGGGCTGCCGGATCTGCGGCGACCGCCGTGGGTGTGGCCGGTGGCTTTACCCGGGTGCGTCGCCAGTTCAATACACCGGTGGCGGATATGGAGGGGGTTCAGGAAGCCCTGGCGCGCATTGCCGGCCAGTGCTACATCACCCAGTCGTCCGTATTGCAGACCGCCAATATGGTGGACAACGGTGAGAAGCCGGCGGTTCCCTCTGCCATCCTCAAGTATCAGTTAACGGAAATGCAGCGCGCGGTGCTGACTGACGCCATGGACGTACACGGTGGCAAGACGGTGACGCTGGGGCCCCGTAACTATCTGGGCATCGGGTTCTCCGGTTCGGCGGTATCCATCACCGTGGAAGGTGCCAATATCATGACCCGCAGCCTGATGATCTTTGGTCAGGGCGCAATCCGCTGCCATCCCTATGTGCTGAGAGAACTTGCCGCCAAGGAGCAGAACGACGAACGTGCCTTTGACGACGCCTTCTTCGGCCATGTTGGGCTGGTGTTCGGTAACGCAGCCCGGGCCTTTACCCAGGCACTGGGGCTGGGTAAGGCGGAAGTTCCGTTCGACAGCACTGCGCGGCCTTACGCTCAGGCGGTGGCCCGTTTCAGCGCGGCCTTTGGTCTGTGCGCCGATGCGGCCATGTCGACCCTGGGCTCACAGCTCAAGATGCGGGAGCTTATTTCCGCGCGGCTGGGAGACATGCTCGGCAATCTTTATATGGCGTCCATGGTGCTCAAGCACTGGCACGAGACCCAGCCGGTGGAAGGTGAGGGTGACCTGCTGGAATACAGCATGTGTCTGCTCCTGCACCGGACCGAGACTGCCCTGGATGAGTTACTGCAGAACCTGCCCAACCGGGCAGTGGCGGTGGCGCTGCGGCTGGTGACCCTGCCCCTGGGCCGAAGCTGGTACAAGCCCCATGATGACGTTACCCGTCGGGTGGCCCGAGCCATGTCCACTGACACTCCGCTGCGGGCGAAACTGCTTGCACCCATCTGGCACACGGACAGTAGCGGCAGGGAAAACCCGGTCGCCCGCTACAATGCCCTGCTGAAGGATTACGATCGGGCAGAAGGCATTTATCGCAAGGTGGGCAAGGCAGTGGCTAACGGCCGGTTGCCGGGCGAGGCGCTGCACCCGGAGCAGCAGTTTGAGGCTGCCTACGAGGCCGAGATTCTCAGCGATGAAGACATTGCCTTTATGCGGGAGTATGAAAAGAATGTTCTGGACATGCTGACGGTGGATGACTTTCCCATCGACGGGCTGGCCATGGACAAGTCCACACTGATTGATCACAACCCGCCCCCGCCGGCGGCGTAAGTGGGGAAGGGCGGTCAGCAGAATCACCAGATGCTGACC
>JAJUHY010000301.1 GCA_029265735.1 Marinobacter segnicrescens
CCTGTTCCCGGCGCTGATGATGGGTATCTTCTCCAAGCGGGTAAATAATGTAGGCGCTATTGCCGGTATGCTGGCAGGCCTTGTCTTTACCCTGGTGTACATCTTCACCTACAAGGGCTGGTTCTTCATTCCCGATACCAACATGCTGCCGGACACCCCTGAGGGCTGGGTACTGGGGATTTCACCCCTGTCCATCGGCGCAGTCGGTGCTCTGGTCAACTTCGTCGTCGCCTTCGTGGTTTCCAACGCTACCGAGGCACCGCCGGTTGAGATCCAGGAACTGGTCGAAAGCGTCCGCTACCCCCGGGGTGCTGGCAAGGCTCTGGATCACTAAGACATAATACGCCCGTATTCAGACACTTGTCTGAGCGGGTCTGATCCCGAACGGGCCTCCTGCAACGGAGGCCCGTTTTGTTACCAGGCCCTGAAAATTTGACGTGCCGGTTCAGGGGCGTGAGGTTTCCGGGCCACCCAGAGGACGATTTATGCTGTGGAATTTTATCGCCACCATCATCTGTGGCCTGGGGGCTGCGGGTATTGCCATGAGCATCCGCGTGATAACCCGCAAGCGGGCACCACGGTGGCTTATTCCGGTGTTTGCCGGGCTGGGCATGATGGCTTTCCAGATCTATATGGAATACAACTGGCATGAACAGATGACCCGGCGCCTCCCTGAGGCGGCGGTGGTGGTCAGTACCGAGGCGTCGGCGGAGTTCTGGCGCCCCTGGAGCTTCTTTGTGCCCCAGATTAACCGCATGACGGTACTGGACCGGGCCAGCCTGCAACCTGCGCCAGCGGGACCGGATACTCTCGAATTCATGCTTTACCACTTCCGCCAGACCTACGGCGGTCGCGTCTCCCATGGCCGCTGGCTCCTGCACTGCCCAACCCGGGAACTGGTCGCAGTATCCGAGTCCGGACAGCCCGACCCCGGCCAGGTCAGGCGCCTGAGCCAGGACGACCGCCTGTTCCAGGAAGTCTGTCGCTGAACTGATGTCGCCAACGGAGCGTTGTGGCAATGATCAATGTCTGGCTGCTGATCATCATTTCCATCGCCTACATCTCTCTGTTGTTTGCGATTGCCTGGGCGGGAGACCGGCACCCGGGGCTGTACCGTAACGGTTTCATCCGCCCGCAGATCTACGCCCTGTCACTGGCGGTGTATTTTACCTCCTGGACCTTCTACGGCGCGGTGGGCCGGGCTACCCAGGAAGGTTTCGGCTTTCTACCCATCTATCTGGGACCGCTGCTGGTCTTTCTCTTCGGCACGCCATTGCTGCGACGCATTATCTATATCAGTAAACGCAGCAACACTACGTCGATTGCCGACTTTATCGCGTCCCGCTATGGCAAGTCCCAGTCGCTCGCGGCATTGATTGCGGTATTTGCTCTGATCGGCAGCGTGCCCTACATCGCTTTACAGCTGAAGGCGATCTCGCTGGGTTTCAGTGTGTTATCCGAGAGCGGCTCCGGCGGTTCCCATCAAGCGGCGTGGAGCGACTCGGCCTGGTACATCACGCTGGTACTGGCGGTGTTCACGGTACTATTCGGCACCCGACATCTGGAATCCACCGAGCATCACCGGGGCATGATCCAGGCTGTTGCCTTTGAGTCTCTGGTGAAGCTGATCGCCTTCGTGGCTGTGGGACTGTTTGTCGGCTACGGCATGTATAGTGGCTTCGGCGAACTGATGACTGGTGTACGGGAGGCCGACCTGATCGGCCAGTTGACCTGGGACGGCATTGAACTGCCGGCTTTCATCACCCAGACCATCGTTTCCATGCTGGCCATCCTGTGCCTGCCACGGCAGTTCCACGTCATGGTGGTGGAAAACGCCGATTACCGGGACTTCAACACCGCCCGCTGGGCCATGCCCGCCTACCTGATCATTGCCAGTGCCTTTGTACTGCCCATTGCAGCTGCCGGGCTGCTGCATGCAGACAGCGACGGCATCAACCCGGATATGCTGACCCTCACCCTGCCCATCATGGAGGGCCAGACCTGGCTGGCGATTCTGGCGTTTCTCGGTGGTGGTTCCGCCGCGGCGGCCATGGTCATTGTCTGCTCTGTTGCCATCGCCACCATGGTGAGCAACGAAATCGTCATGCCCGGCCTGCTGAAGTTCTTCCGGTTGCGGATGAGTCAGAAGGCCGACCTCAGCCACTTGTTGCTGCTGATTCGCCGGGTCACCATCTTTCTGGTGTTGCTCACGGCGTATGGGTTTTACCGTCTGGCCGGAGCGGATTACAGTCTGACGGCCTTCGGTCTGCTGTCGTTTGCGGCAGCGGCGCAGTTCGGACCTTCCCTGGTGGGTGGGATTCTCTGGCGCCGGGGCAACTACAACGGCGCGATCTGGGGCCTGGCGCTGGGTTTCGCTATCTGGTGCTATACCTTGCTGATTCCCGCCCTTGCCTCCACCGGCTGGCTGAGCGACACCCTGATTGAGCAGGGGCTCTGGGGCCTCAGCTGGACCCGCCCCACCGCGCTGCTGGGGCTGGAGCTGGATATGATCAGCCACGGCATCATCTGGTCCCTGGGAGCCAATACACTGGTGTACATCGTGCTGTCGCTGACGACCCGCCAGCGGGTACGGGAAAAGATCCAGATTGCGTCTTTCTTTCAGGAGCCCCACCCCAAGGCGGAGACAGCCCATCACCAGGCCTGGCAGGGAGAAATTTCCACCGCCGATCTGCAGGCGCTGGCAGAACGCTTTATGGGGGAAGAACGGGCCGAAGCCCTGTTCACCAACTACGAGCGACGCAACGCCATCCGGCTGTCACCACAACGGGCTGCCAGCCCCCATCTGATGCGCTATATCGAGCGTCAGCTGGCCTCGGTTATCGGCGCCTCTACCGCCCGGGTGGTGCTGGAATCCACGCTCACCGGCCGTGACATGCAGATCGAGGATGTGGTCAGCATCGTCGATGAAGCGTCTCAGGCCATGACCTTCAGCCGTGAACTGCTACAGTCGGCCATCGAGCACATCAGCCTGGGAGTTTCGGTAGTCAATCACCAGCAGCAACTGGTGGTCTGGAACCGTCGCTATCTGGAGCTGTTCTCCTATCCCCGCGGCTACGTACG
>JAJUHY010000125.1 GCA_029265735.1 Marinobacter segnicrescens
CATCGCTCTGGCCACCTGCCGGCTCCGGCGGTGCCGATTCCTGCTGGGCAAGGGCCAGCGGGATAAAGAACAGCCATAACGCCAGGATCGCAGAACCGAATCGCAACATCATTTTTGCAGGCGCTTGATGCGCTCACCGGGGCTGATCACATCCGTCAGCCGGATGCCGAACTTCTCGTTCACCATGACCACTTCCCCATGAGCGATCAGCGTGCCGTTAACCAGTACATCCAGCGGCTCACCCGCCAGCCGGTCCAGCTCAATAACAGAGCCCTGGTTCAGCTGCAGCAGGTTGCGGATGGCTATCTGGGTATTGCCGACTTCCATGGAGATGGTCACCGGTATGTCCAGAATGACATCCAGATCCGGCTCTTTGCGAGATGGACTGTCGTCAGAGTGGCTGCCAAAGTCTTCCATGGGCGCGGTGCGCACATCATCGGCTGCGCCGGCCCCTTCAGCTTCGGCCATGGCATCTGCCCATTCGTCGGCACGGTCATTACTGTCTCCGCTACCGGCTTCTTCCATGGCCGCTTCCCACTCGGCAGCCAGCTTCTCGTCTTCGCTGAGCTCGCGGTCGTCTTTATTGTCGTCAGCCATGCTTACCTACCTTCAGTTGCTTCTTTACTGTCGGGAGCTTGATGCGCTCCCGGATTCGCAGGGCCATTTTACCGTCCCGGGTACCCAGGGTGGCCTTGTATATGGGGATGCCATTGGCCGTCATATCGAGAGCTTCCGGTATTTCCACCGGAATCACATCTCCCACCTTGAACCTGGCGACATCCCGCAACGAAATCCGCCGCCGGCAGACGGTGGCATTGATGGGCACCAGTACTTCCTTGATGTCCTCCTGCAGGGCGTTGACCCAGCGTTCATCCACGTCGTCGATGTCACTCTGAACCCCGGCATCGAGTACTTCCCGGATCGGCTCAATCATTGAGTACGGCAGCGCCATATGCAGCTCACCGCCACCGCCGTCCAACTCCACATGGAACGTGCTGACCACTACCACTTCGCTGGGACTGACGATGTTTGCCATGGCCGGGTTAACTTCCGAGCTCAGGTATTCAAAGTCCACCTTCAGCACGGCCTGCCAGGCTTCTTTCATATCGTTGAACACCTGGTTCAGAACCATCTGTACGATACGGGTTTCCGTCGGGGTGAACTCGCGGCCTTCAATCTTTGCGTGGCGGCCTTCACCGCCGAAGAAGTTATCCACCAGTTTGAATACCAGCCTGGCATCCAGAATAAACAGGCCAGTGCCCCGCAGCGGGCGTACTTTGACCAGGTTCAGACTGGTAGGGACGTAAAGGGTGTGGATGTATTCGCCGAACTTCATTATCTGGATGCCGGAGGTAGAGACATCGGCATTGCGGCGCAGCAGGTTAAACAGGCTGATCCGGGTGTAACGGGCGAAACGCTCGTTGATCATCTCAAGGGTGGGCATCCGGCCACGAACGATCCGGTCCTGGCTGGCGAGGTCGTAGGGTCTGACCCCGTCGTCATCGATCTCGTCATAGGTATCGATATCGCCTTCGTCCACACCGTGGAGCAGCGCATCAATTTCGTCCTGTGAGAGCAAATCCTGCATTATTATCAGCCTCTGACTGTCTGCAGCTCAGGCCCATGGGGTCATGGCCTGCACCTGACCTCAGGTTCTACGGAATTATCGGGCAAACCATCTACTGGACAACAAAATTCCTCAGCAACACCCGGTCCAGCGTGGGCTCGCCTTCGGCTGCCAGGGTGTCATTAACGGCTGTCAGTAAACGACCCGGTAGGGCCTGACGTCCTTCCACTGTCTGCAGCGCCATAAACTCCAGCTGCCCCAGTTCCGCCAGCAGGGTATTGCGCAGCAGCGGAAGATGCTTCTCCGCTGCCGCCAGCGCTGCCGGCTCCGTGGACTCGAACGCCAGATGAACCTGAACATAGCGCTGACGCCCTGGATGGCGGACTGTCGTCACTACCGCCTTGTCCATGCCCAGGTACTGGGCCGGCGCAAAATCATCCGATGCAGCAACGGCGTCGGCCTTTCCGGGCCGATCGTCACCGAGGAACCAAAGCGTCCCGGCCACGGACAGCGCGACAGCCAGAACCGCCACCACGATCACCAGCAATATAATCTTCAGTTTACTTTTCTTGCCGGATGACTCCGGGGCACCGTCTTTGACTGCCATTCAAAAGCCTGTCACGTAATTTCTCGCCGGCGGCAAAAACCGCTTCAGCTGCTCGAACTTACCTGTACTGAGTGTAACCTCTGACTGACCGGCTGGCGACTACTCATACCAGCAGAACATCCCGATTCTGTCAGACAAAAACGTCCACTTCGCCCCGCCAGGAGAGATCCAGTGACCCCGTTTCGACGGCATCGCTGCCGGAGGTACCGTCCACTTCACCCTGCTGCGCCACCCTGGCGTCCTGACCGGAATCATCACTGCCTTCCTGGTCGGCGGAGTGGCGACCGGCGGAATCAGTCACATCAAAGCCTTCCAGACTGAAGCCCTGCTCGCTGAGCATCTCCCGCAAACGGTGCCCGTGGAGTTCCAGCTGTTCCCGTACCGCTGGAGTGCTGGCATGGACCGTAACTGTGGCCTGATCATTCTGCACCTGAACCCGAACGTCCAGCGGTCCCAGTTCTGGCGGGGTAACATGGATTTCTGCTACTGCCATCTGGCTTGCAGTCAGCCAGGCCAGCTTGCCCATGACTTTTTCACCCCACTCACTCTGGCCTACCGGGGTGTCCACGCTGGTCGCATAGCCGCGCATCAGCGCCTGGGCTTCCGCCCCCCGTACCGCGCCGGGCTGGCTCAGGGACTGAGTCAACTCCGGGCTTGTCGCCGTAGTCATCAGAAGCCCGGCAAACCGGCCTGCGGACTCCCCGCCCGGTTGAGTGCCACCGCCCTGAAGAGTGCCCAACAGATTGGCGCCAGTACCCGATTCACCATCCGCGTTTAGCAGGGCGGCAAACATCATCCCAGCTGTGGTGCCGGTCCCGGGTAGCGCTCCGCCCCCCTGCAACGGGTTAGTCAGGGCTCCGCCACCATTACCCGGATTCAGTGGTCCGGCAAATGTCTGAGGCGGCATGCCGGTGACCATGGCTGGATCCGCATGCAAGGCCTCTTCATCCAATACGGGATCGTCATCGACGCTGCGAATATTGTCGGCGGCATGCTGAGTCTTGTCAGATACCCTTTCCCTGCGGACATCCTGCCGTTCTGCCGGGTTGGCGGAGTTCTTCTGCCGGTCAACTTCAGCTTGCCGCGACGACTCAGCCTTCTCGGCACGACGAGCATCGCGCTGCGCCTGAAGATCCGCTTTCGTCTGATTGCGCTCTTCCACCCGTTTTTGCGCCAGCCGTTTTTCCTGCTGACGAACGATTTCATCGTAGCGACTGGGACCTTTTTCGCCCGTAGTCAGGTCCGGAAGCTGACCAGACGGTTTACGGTCAAGACCGGCGTCGGAATTGAGTAACTGGCTTAGCACCATTGAAGACATGGCAACCTCTTGCCGCTGAATCACTGAATTCCGCCTGAACGGCGGGTTTTTCAGAGATAGTGCAAATCAGATGCCAGTATCGGAAATGCTGACGCGTCACCCAATGAATGGAGCGGGTGCGTCAGGCGAGAAGCGCCTCTTCCATCAGCCGGCGCACCGTGGCAAATTCGGCTTCCAGGGCGTCCATGGACTGGCGCCCGGTGTCCAGGTCACCGTCACGGCCAGCCTGCTCAATTATCTGACACAGCTCTCCGAGACGGGGCGCGCCAATATTGATGCTGCTGCCCTTGAAGCTGTGGGCCGCTTTGGCAAGAGCATCCGGATCCCCGTCAGACAGGGCCTGACGAAGCGCCTCAAGGCGGTCACGGGAGTCACTGATATAGGTCTGGATGAGAATATCAAACTCATCCTCCATCACGTCCCGCAGCTCGGCAAGAGCTTCTTCATCCAGGTGTGGCTTTCTATTCATATTCAGTCCGCCCGCCTCCGTTTCCGGTCAATTCCCAATCATATACCACTTCAGCCTCATTTCCTTGTTTGTTGAAAGTCAGGCTACTGGACAATTGGCGAATCAGCGTAAACCCCCGGCCGGCATAGGCCGTCGCAGGCCCGGGCAGGTTGTTCGGATCAAACCCGGGGCCGGAGTCCCGGCAGCGAATCACCAGGCGGCCACCGTGGTTGCGTCCACAGTGTTCCAGACCGAAGCGGATAGAGTGACCGTGGAGGTTAGCCAGCCGCCGCTCCCGCTCCGCATAATAACGGGCGAACCCGTCGGGGCCGTCTTTCCAGGCGGACGGAAGCTGCAGAATGCCGTGCTCCAGAGCATTACTGTATAACTCCGCCAGCAGGGTATAGACATCACCGCTGTGCTGGCGCAAACCAGCCACTGCCATGCAGACGTGGAGCAGCAGAGGTAACGGATTGAACTGCCCGAGTGCCTCGCCGTCCACTTCGTAACTGCAACGCCAGCGGACGGGACCTGCCAGCGCCGACTCCGCCGCTGGTACTGCGTGAGTGGCCACCGGGTCCTGTCCGGTCACTTTTAACCCCAGCAGGGTCAGATCATCGGATTCCCGTGCGCCACCGGTAAAGCTCTGAACCGCCTGAATGACCTGGTCCACCGGCGACAGATAAGGTAACGGGCGGTCAAGAACTCCAGCCAACCGATCCGCCCCAAACTGTTGTCCTTCGGCATCCTCCGCCTCCAGCACGCCGTCGGTCATCAGCAGGATATGATCCCCCGGCTCCACCGGGTACTCCTCCATGGAGGCTGCAAACCGCTCGGGCGGAAGAATGCCCAGGGGCAGATGCCGGGACTGGAGCGCCTCGCGGCTGCCATCGGTCCGCAACAGATAGCCCTCCGGCAGACCACCGTTCCACACCCGTATGGCGCCATGGCGAAAGTCCACCTCCACCAGGGCCGCGCAACAGAACATGCCGGTGGGCAGAATCCGCGTCAGCTTCTGATTCAGCTCCTGCAGGATGTCCGGTGCGCTGAAACCCTTGCTGGTCATCCCATAGAAGATCTCTGAAAGCGGCAGTGCACCAATGGCCGCCGGCAAACCATGACCGGTAAAATCCCCCAGCAGCAGGTGCATGCCGCCAGCGGGCCGGGGACAAGCCAGCAATACATCCCCATTGAAAATGGACATGGGGGAGGCGTGGTAACGAATGCTGGAGGCATCCAGGCAGCCGGTGTGGGCGATGTTGTCGAACACCCGCCGGGCGATAAACTGCTCCTGCAGCAGCTGTTCATTACGGGCGCGAATCAGATCCCGCTGCTCGCTGAGGGTGACGTGCATGCGGCGCATGCGATCAAAGGCACCGAGTTTGGCCTTGATAATCACCGGATTGTAGGGCTTGGGCAGGAAGTCATCACCGCCGGCGTCCAGGCACTGGGCCAGGGACCCTGCATCCGACAGGGAAGTCAGGAAAATAACCGGGACCAGCTTTTCACCAGCCAGCGCCTTGATCCGCCGGGCAGCCTCCATGCCGTCCATACCCGGCATCATCACATCCAGCAGAACCATATCCGGCTGATGCTGCTCATAGAACTGAACGGCGGACTGGCCATCCTCTGCGGCCAGCACCTCATGTCCCTGGCGCCGCAGGATGGCCTGCAGGATCAACCGATCCGTGCTGCTGTCGTCGGCGATTAACAGGCGAAGAGATGTCTGTGGGCCGGTCACCGTGGTCCTCCCGCAGTCGGCAGATCTGTCAGTCCCGCTTATGAGTACATGAGCCCGTCAGCTGATGGTAAAGAGCTGCTCGAAGTTGGAAATGGCGAAGATTCGGCGCACTTCGCGGTTGCTGTTCTCAATCCGGATACTGGCGTTGTCACCGCCGGCGTAATCCCGCAGCAGTAACAGCATTCCCAGGGCGGAACTGTCGAGGTAGGTGGCATCGGTCATGTCGATCACCCAGTGTTTTACTTGCCCGGAATCTTTCTCGTAAGCGTCGCGAAACGCCTGGTGAGCACTGAAGTCGAACCGGCCCTCAATGGCAATAATCCGGGTTTCGCCGTCGTCGCTGTGTCGGGTATGCACGGGCATAGGGTCTACCTCCACGAGCCGGGGCCGGCATCAGGTCGGCTCATTCTTCTGGTTGTCTTGTCAGAATAGACAACAGAACCGGTTCTGTATGCCCCGGTCAGCTCTGGCGCCTGCGGGAAAACTGACGG
>JAJUHY010000302.1 GCA_029265735.1 Marinobacter segnicrescens
CCACAACCACGACCACCAGGGCCCAGAAGAGCACATCGACACCCAGTTTCTGGAATTTCGGGTCCTTGCCGCCGTTAATGACCGGTGCCAGGAATAGCCCCGCTGCCAGGAAACCGGTAGCAATCCAGAACAGGGCTGACTGGATGTGCCAGGTGCGGACCAGGGAGTAGGGGAACCACTCGGACACGTTGATGCCGTAGAAGCTCTGACCCTCGACGGTATAGTGAGCGGTAAAGCCGCCAAGCATGACCTGGAAGGTAAACAGACCGACCACCAGCAGCAGATACTTGCCAAGTGCCAGTTGTGATGGCGTCAGCGCAAAGGTCGTCAGCGGGTCTCTGGCCGGAGCAGCGGGTTCGTCTTCCTCGTGCCTGCGCAGGAACGCCCAGGCCCAGACCAGGCCGCCGATACCGGCAATCAGCAGAATCACGCTGATCAGGGACCAGAACACGTTCTCGGCAGTGGGGACGTTGTCGATCAGCGGCTCGTGGGGCCAGTTATTGGTGTAGGTTGCATCGCTGTCAGGCCGTTCAGTGGCGGCTGCCCAGGCGGTCCAGAAGAAGAACTCGGTCATCCGCGCCCGTCGGTCGGCACTGGGCAGTGTGTTCTCCTTCATGGCGTAGTTTTCCCGGGTGGGCTGCAGGCCCGGGTCATCGCTGAACAGACGGTCGTAGTAGGCGGCTGTCTCCACAATGGCCTGCACGCGACGATCATCCAGCACCAGTTCGCCGGTCTCCGGGTTGTAGCTGTTGGTGCGGTAGGCCTGCTTCAGCTCGTATTCCAGAGCATTCTGTTGTTGGCCGTTCAGTTCGTGCCAGTTCTGTCCGTACTCTTCTTTCGCAGCAATATGCAGCCAGGCCATCAGTTCCCGGTGCAGCCAGTCAGCGGTCCAGTCCGGCGCCTGATAGGCACCATGGCCCCAGATGGAGCCCAGTTGCATCCCGCCGACGGACTGCCACGCGGTCTGTCCGTCCAGGATGGAGTCTTCCGTCATCAGTACGTCACCATGGGTGGTGACGACGCGGTCCGGAATGGGAGGTGCGTCGCGGTATACCTCCACGCCAAAGTAGCCCAGCAGGGCAAAGGTGACTGCCAGTACGGCAATCAGGATGTACCAGAGTCGGCGGTATTGGGCCATGTATCCTCTCCGAGTGTTTCCCAAGCGGGTCTGAAGGTCTCTGAATGGGTTGATAAGTTGCAGCGTCTCGGGGTTGGCGGAGCCGTCTGAAACGCCTGGAAGAAGTATGCGGCAAGTATCTTAAAGATGTAAATAAAATACATCGATAAATGTGAGGTAGAAGGCGCTACCTAAAAAGGGGTATGCAGAGCTGATCAAGGTCATGAGCAAGCAGGTTGCATCTTGAGCCGCGCTATGCTTTATTACATGCATTATATTTACTTGTTAAGGAGCGCACATGTCAGATCCCCTGTTCCTGGAGCGTTTGTTAAGGTATGCCAATTCGGTGTTGCTGTTCAGTGTGATTGCGGTAGCGGTAACGGTTCTGATGGCCTACCCGCTGGCGGAGCTGTTGCCGATGCCGGCCCAGATTGGCGCTCATATCGCGACGCTGCTGTTTGCGACTACCCTGAAGTTGTCCTACGTGACGCGTCTGGTGTCGCTCTACCATCTGGGCAGACCGGTCCACTGATTTCCGGTAAACTGACGGTTTTAACAGCAGAACGGTCAGCGTCCGCTGTCACGAAAGTAGGTATAGATGAACCTTTCGAAAAACTGACGGTCCAGTTGACAGGCGCCCGGGGAGAAGTGAGAGGGGAGCTGCGGAGATGACACTTATGGGCAAAGCTGGCTACCGGTGGCTTGCGTATATCAGCCTCAGCCTTGGCGTTGCCGGGGTGGTGTTGCCGTTGCTGCCCACCACGCCGTTTGTTCTGCTGGCGGCCTGGAGTGCAAGCCGCGGGTCGCCGGCATTTGAACGCTGGCTCCATGACCATCAACGGTTCGGGCCCATGATTGCGGACTGGCATGAGCGGCAGGCGGTACCACGGTCAGCAAAATTCCTGGCGGCAGCATTGATGGCTTCCAGCTGGGCACTGTTGTGGTGGTGGCAGATGTCGCCAGTGGTTCTCGTTATTACCGGTGTGTTTTTCTCCGGCCTGGTCCTGTTTCTGTTCACCCGGCCGAGCGCATAGATTTCAGGGTTCACTCCCTGTGAAAGAGGGTTCAGGAGTCCCAGATGCACATTACCCGTTACACGGACTACTCGCTGCGAGTACTGATTTATCTGGCCATGCAGCGGGACCGGCTGTCGACCATTCAGGAGATTGCCGACAGCTATCAGATTTCCCGCAACCACCTGATGAAGGTAGTGCACCAGCTCAACAAGAAGGGCTATATCGAAACCGTGCGGGGCAAGAGTGGTGGCATGCGGCTGCACCGGGAGCCCGATACCATCAATATCGGCGTGCTGGTCAGGGAAACCGAGCAGGATATGAATCTGGTGGACTGCTTTGCCTCAGGTGGCAACTGCAAAATCTCGCCGGTATGTGGTCTGAAAGGGGCGTTTGCCCATGCACTACAGGCCTTTCTGGACACACTGGATGGGTACACGCTGGAGGATATCCTGCCAGACCGTCACCGGCCCCAGCTATTACGATTACTGCAGATCGCCTGATCCGGCTATGGATTCAGCCCGGCCCACTCCCTGAGTGCAGCCGGGCTTTTTCTTGCAGCAAAGGCCGGCTGCCTAGACAGCCTTGTAGAGGGACCGTTTGGGTTTGGCCATTACCCGGCGCACCATGGGCTCAAAGAACTCCAGCGGCAGGGTTTCACCGTCCGGATTGAACGCCGGCGAATCGTACTTGCTGACGAATTCCAGCGTGTGTTCGTAATAGGGGTGGTCCCGGTATTGTTCCCGTAGATTGCGATCCATGCCCAGATGGTGGAAGAAGTAATAGCCCTGGAAAATGGCGTGGTGCTTCACCATCCAGTAGTTCTCTTCTGAGACGAACGGCTCAACAATGGCCGCAGCGATATCGGCATGGTTGAAGGTACCCAGGGTGTCGCCGATGTCATGGAGCAGGGCGCAGACCACATACTCTTCGTCCTTGCCATCCCG
>JAJUHY010000107.1 GCA_029265735.1 Marinobacter segnicrescens
ATCTGGGTTTCGGTGTAGGCAATCGCCTGCTCGAAACTCATATCCTCAATGGCTTTCATGGCGTACTTGCCGCGGCGGATCGCGGTCGGCGACTTGTCGGTCAGACGGCTGATCAGCCATTCTACCTTGGCGTCCAGCTCATCCGCCGGCACCACATGATTGATCAGACCGTGCTGCAGGGCTTCCTCTGCGGTGAAGGGCTCGCCGGTCAGGGTCCACTCCCGCAGCACTCGCCTGGGCACCAGCCTTTGCATCAGGCTGAGTACCTGCATGGGGAACAGGCCAACCTTGACTTCCGGCAGACCGAATTTCACGTCACTGTGAGCGACGGCCATATCACCCATGCACAACAGCCCCATACCGCCGGCCATGCAGACCCCGTTTACCCGCACGATACACGGCGTGGTGGTATTGACCGCCAGCCGGAACAGATCCGCGTATTCCACGTTGGGCCTGGAATAGTCAAACGCGAAGCCCCTGCCGGGCTGCAGATCGCCGCCGGCGCAGAAGGCCTTGTCGCCCGCTGCGGTCAGCACGATCACGCGGATCTCGGGATCTGCTTCCGCCCGCAGGTATCCTTCACGGATACCGGCCACTACATCAGCGTTGATCGCGTTGCGCTTGTCAGGCCGGTTGATGGTGATCCAGAGGGCGGCCCCTTTCTGCTCTAGCAAGACTGCTTCTTGTTCAGCCATTATCCGTCTCCTTTTGTTCTTCACTTTCGGGCGGCTGGATCTCGGCGATCACCTTACCGGCGGTCACCTGCTCTCCTTCGCTGACGGTCAGGGAGATGAGCGTTCCGCTGACAGCGGCGACGTGGACGTGTTCCATCTTCATGGCTTCGAGCACGACAATCGCCTGGCCTGCCTCAACGGTGTCGCCTTCGGCGGCATGAACCGCCACCACCCGTCCGTTCATGGATGCGCGGATAACGCCATCCCCGGCGGCATCTCCGGCAGCAGCCGCTTCATGGGTGTGATCGTCGATACGATAGGAATGACCGCGGTAGCGCAAATACAGCTGGTTGCCCCGACGGATCATTTCAGCTGCTTCTGACAGGCCCTGACAGGTAAACCGTACGCTGGTACTGTCGACGCTGTTCAGGGTCAATGCGGTAGTCTCATCATCGAACTGAATCTGGAACTCGCCATTCCCCTGATTGCTGACACGGGCATCGGCAGACTCACCGTTAACGCTGAAGCGGAAGATGATCGGCAGACGGTGGGTGATGGTACTGATACCGCCACCATAGCCGCCCTGGGCGTCCGTGGCGTACAGCAGTACCGCGGCCAGCAGGCGGGCGCGCTGATCGGCGTCTTCATCCCGGGCCAGCAGCTCATCCTGATGGTTCTCTACAAAGGCCGTGGTCGCCTCACCCTGAATGAACGTGGGGTGCTCCAGACAGGCAGTCAGGAATGCCTGGTTGGTCTCTACGCCCAGGGCCGCGGCATCCTTCAGGCCACTGACCAGCCGGCGGCGGGCTTCTTCACGATCTGCGCCGACACTGATCAGCTTGGCGATCATGGAGTCATAGTACGGAGGAATTTCGGAACCCGACTCCACCGCGTCTTCCACCCGCAGCCCGGAGGGCATCTGCCACAGGGCCATGGTGCCGCTCTGGGGCATAAATCCTTCACTTGGGCTCTCTGCACACAGGCGGACTTCAATGGAGTGTCCGCGCAGCACGATGTCATCCTGGCTCAGGGGCAGCGGCTGGCCGGCGGCTACCCGCAACTGCAGCTCTACCAGATCCAGACCAGTGATGGACTCGGTCACCGGATGCTCAACCTGAAGCCGGGTGTTCATTTCCATGAAATAGAAATTACCGTCCTGGTCCAGCAGGAATTCCAGCGTACCGGCACCCTCGTACTGGATGGCTTTAACGGCCTTGACGGCAGTCTCGCCCATGCGCGCCCGCAGCTCCGGCGACACCGCCGGTGACGGGGCTTCTTCCACCACTTTCTGGTGGCGACGCTGGATCGAGCAGTCACGCTCACCGATATACACCGCGTTGCCATAGCGGTCAGCCATGATCTGGATTTCAATGTGGCGGGGGTTAACGATCGCCCGCTCCAGAATCACTTCCGGGTCGCCGAACGCACTCTCGGCTTCCGATTTGGCGCTGCGCAGCGCTGCCGGGAAATCTTCCGGATTCTCGACCAGACGCATGCCCCGGCCACCGCCACCTGCGGTTGCCTTGATCATGATGGGGAAGCCCACGTTGTCGGCTTCGCGGATCAGCCGCTCTTCATCCTGATCTTCGCCCTGATATCCTGGTACGCAGGGTACACCGGCATCCATCATCAGCTTCTTGGCACCGGCCTTGTGGCCCATGGCGATGATGGATTCTGCGGACGGCCCGATAAAGACGATGCCGGCCTCCTGACAGGCCCGGGGCAGCGCCGGGTTTTCTGCCAGGAACCCGTAACCCGGGTGGATGGCGTCGGCGCCACTGAGTTTCGCCGCTTCGATGATCCGGTCGATCCGCAGGTAGGAGTCCGCCGGCAGATCGCCACCGATGGCCACCGCCTGGTCTGCGGCACGGACGTGACGGGCGTTGCGATCTGCTGTCGAATAGACCGCTACCGTCCGGTAACCCAGCTCACGGGCAGAACGGATAACCCGGAGCGCAATCTCGCCCCGGTTGGCGACCAGAACCTTGGTAAAGGGGGTCGGTTTACTTGCTGTTGTTGTAGTCATATTAGGTAAACACCATTCTCATTCTTGGGACGACCGGGATGCCGGCCGGGTTCCGGAACTCCACCAAAATCAGGGGCGTGCTACACCAAATTGCATCTTGTGCGGCTCACGCAGTTCAGCGTCACGGCATACGGACAGCACGTAAGACAGCACCGAGCGGGTCTCACGGGGGTCGATAACGCCGTCGTCCAGCAGCCGGGCACTGGTCGTGAACACATCCATCTGGCTTTCAAAGGTGTCTATGATCTTCTTCTCCATGGCCGCGAGCATGTCGTGGTTCACCTCGCCGGTTTTCCGCTTCATGGCAGCTTCGGTCACGTTGGTCATGGTCTTGGCGGCCTGCTCGGCACCCATTACTGCTGTCTTGGCGTTCGGCCAGGAGAAACAGAAGCGGGGCGCAAAACCACGGCCACACATGCCGTAGTTGCCGGCCCCGAAAGAGGCACCGCAGTAAATGGTGATCTGGGGCACGGTGGCGTTGGTCACCGCCTGAATCATCTTGGAGCCATGCTTAATGATGCCCGCCTGCTCATACTCCTTGCCCACCATAAAGCCGGTGGTGTTATTCAGGTACAGAATCGGCGTCTGGGACTGACAGCAGGCCTGGATAAAGTGGGTCGCCTTGGTGGCACCGGCCGGATCAATGGGGCCGTTGTTGGTAATGATGCCGATCGGCAATCCTTCCACCTTGGCATGGCCGCAGACGGTGGAAGAACCGTAGTTGGCGCCGAATTCCAGGAAGTAGGAGTCATCGACGATGCGGGCGATCACTTCCTTCATGTCTACCGGACGCTTGTAGTCCATGGGCATGACGCCCAGCAGCTCTTCGCGATCGTAACGGGGTGGCAGGAAGTCACGGGGACGCTCTGCAGGCAGAGCACCGTCCCAGTCCAGCTGGGCCACGATTTCCCGCACCATACGCAGAGCGTCGCGGTCGTCTTCCGCCAGATAGTCTCCCAGCCCGGAAACACTGGTGTGCATTTCCGCACCGCCCAGCTCTTCCTCGGTCGCGATTTCACCGGTGGCGGCCTTCAGCAGCGGCGGCCCGGCCAGAAACGCGCGGGAGCGGTCCCGCACCATGATGATGTAATCCGACAGACCGGTCTGATAGGCACCGCCAGCCGTAGAAGAGCCGTGAGTTACGGTGACCACCGGCAGCCCGGCTGCCGACAGGCGCGCCAGGTTGGCAAACAGAGTGCCGCCGTGGATGAACTGATCTACCTTGTATTTCAGCAGGTTGGCGCCAGCGCTTTCCACCAGCTGCACAAAGGGCAGTTTGTTCGTGAGTGCAAGCTCCTGCACCCGCAGCTGTTTCTCCAGACCCATGGCCTGCAATGCACCGGCGTCGATGCCAGAGTCGTTGGCGGAGATCATTACCCGAACGCCGGAGATGTACCCGATACCCGCAACCACACCACCGCCCGGTACGCTCTTATCAAGATCGTCGGTATCCAGGCCATAGCCGGCCAGCGTGGAAAGCTCCAGAAACGGCGCGCCCGGGTCCAGTACCAGGGCGAGACGCTCCCTGGGCAGCAATTGACCCCGTTTCTCGAATCGCTCCCTGGAGGCTTCGGACTTGGTCCGGGTACGGTTCTCCAGTTCGCGGATACGCTCCAGAAGTGACAGCATGCCCTCTTGGTTTTCCTTGAAGGTGTCGCTGCCCACGGACAATTTGGACTCGATGACTGCCATACTTGGTATTCCAGGTTCGTGAGTTCTCCGCCGGACGCGAGTCCCGGCGCTTTTTAGTGGCCCATGCTGGTAGATTTATCACCCGGCGTCTTGTGTACACTGGCTGACGAATTCCGGCTTGGCCTTTTCTACAACATAAATTTGATCAAGCGATTGGTCAACACTAGAATTGAACAAAACCGACAATAAGGAAAAAACTTTATGATCAAGCTGTACCATTGCATGAGCGCCCGTTCATTCCGTGCCCTGTGGGCGCTCGAAGAACTCGGACTGGACTATGAGCTGGTCATGCTGCCGTTTCCGCCGCGGATGTTCCAGAAGGAGTTTCTGGCCATTAACCCGCTGGGAACCATTCCGGCGATGTTCGACGGCGACACCTTCATGACCGAATCGTCCGCCATTGCCCAGTATCTGGCCGAACGCTACGGTCAGGGCAAGCTCAATATTCCGGTGGACGATCCCCGCTACGGCAGCTATCTGAACTGGCTGCACTTCGGCGAAGCGACACTGACCTTCCCGCAAACGCTGGTGTTGCGTTACACCCGTCTTGAGCCGGAAGAGCGTCGTGTACCACAGGTAGCCGAAGACTACCGGAAGTGGTTCCTGGGACGGTTGCGCGGACTGGAGGCATCCCTCGCGAAAACATCACCCTGGGTGCTGGGCGATACCTTTACCGCCGCGGATATCTCGGTTGCCTATGCGCTTATGCTGGCGGAGAACCTGGGGATGAACGGCGAGTTTGGCCCCGAGACTCAGGCCTACTGGGCGCGGGTGCAGCAGCGGGATAGTTTCCAGCGGGCTCTCAAGAGCCAGAAAGAGTCTGCCAAGGCCCAGGGCGTGGCATGATCATCTGCCGGCCAGGGCTATCCCTGGCCGGCATTTCTTTTACGGAATCGTCTGAAGTCCGACGGTTCTGCCAGAACGCCGGATCAGGCGGTAGTGCCGCATCTTCCGGCGCTTTCCACCTCGGCAAGAAAGCTCAGAATAGCGTCATTGAACACATCGTTCTGATCGCCCGAGACCATATGGCCGGCGCCGCTTACATCCACCGCGCGGGCACCTGGAATCAGCTCCAGGAAATCCTTTACCCCTTCCTCACTGACCACATCACTCATCTTGCCCCGTACCAGTAAGGTCGGCACGGTGATCCCCCGGGCCGCGTCCCGCAGCCGCTCTACATTGCGAACCGTGGACGGCGTACGATCACCGTTGATAAAGGCCGGGTCCCAGTGCCAGTACAGGCGCTCATCGGGTCCGATACGGAGATTCTTGCGCAGACCTTCGGGAGAGCGGGGCTTGGCCTTGCGGTGGGGCATATAGGCATTCACCGCTTCCACGACTTCCTCATAGGAGTCGAAGCCGCCGATATGGGCTGTCATGAACTGACGAATGCGCTGGACACCTTCCTGCTCCATGCGGGGCACAATATCCACCAGCACCAGGCCATGGATGGGCAGGTTGTCCGACTCACCGGCTGCGACCATGGAACAGATACCGCCCAGGGACGCCCCCACCAGCACCGGCGGCTGTTTCAGCCCCGACAGAATGCCGTGGACATCCTCTACAAAGCGGTCCAGGGAATAATCGCCCTCCGGGCACCAGTCGCTTTCGCCATGGCCACGCATGTCCACAGTCATGGCGTGGTATCCGTTACCGGCCAGAGTGCGGGTGAGTTCACCCCAGGAGTGCCGGGTCTGGCCGCCACCGTGAAGCATCACCACCGGCTGGCCGTCCGGATCACCGGCAACGTCAGCGGCCAGCTTCAGGCCCGAGGCGCCGTTAAGATAAACGCGTTCCATAAAAATTCTCCGGGTTGCACCTCCGCCCGATCCGATGATATCGAACTTCATCAGTTATCGAGCGCTTGCTATCAATTCCTATGATGCCCTGAGTCACAGTAAAAATGCCAGATAGTTCCGCAACTATCTGGCATTTTCGTCACCAGAAAAGATCCGGCGATGGCACTACATACCGTGACGGCTTACATCAATTTTGGAGTAGACCTCGTCCCAGTAGAGTTGAGCGAGCTCATCGTGGGAGCTGACTTCCGTCACCAGGCCTGACCACTTCTGCAGGATCTCTTCGAAGTGCTCCAGCATCTGCTCGCTGTTAGTCACGCCCCGCTGAGTGCGGTAGAACTCCGCCATCTGCTTGAGATCCTTGCGCACAAACTCACGGATTTCCGCCAGCAGCTCCGGATCGGCTTCGTGGAGCCTGGCGCCCTGCTCTTTCTGAATCCGGTCCAGCACATCCTGTTGGCGGTTGTGCTAGTGTCCCGTCTGGTTA
>JAJUHY010000098.1 GCA_029265735.1 Marinobacter segnicrescens
ACATCTGTCGTTCTGCGACACGACGCCCAAGGCTTTCAGGTACTGGGTGGACAACCTGCCCCTGGCCAACCTGGGTGAACTGTCCCGGCAGCTGTATCACGGCATTATTGAAGTTAATCAGCTGCTCTGCCAGCCTGCCACACGCCTCCAGTTTCTTGAGCTGATGCGACCACGCATCCGCTTCGTCTGTACCGAGCTGTCCCGCCACTATCTGGGCATGTCGGTGGCCCTGCAAGAAAAACAGCGCAAAATTGCCAACCTTTCCCAGGCGCTGCAGATGCATTTAGCTTCTGGCTACAAACTGACGCTGATGGAAATGCTGGACAGCGGCAATATTGACCGGCAGCGACGGGTGCTGGCGCAGGTCTGCCATCGCGCTCTGAGTGAGCTGGGTGCAACGATTCTCCGGGCCCAGCAACTGTATACCAGCAGCCCACCGGGGAGCTGGTTTGAAACCCATCAGCTCTTCCGCTTTGCCCGGGCCCACAAACTCCATGGTATGAGTGTAGAGGATGACCAGCGCCGGCAGCGCCCCACGTCCACCGTCGCCGAGGCCTATCACCACACCCTGCTGCTGGGCTGCGCCAGAAGCAATCAGTTGCGGCAAAAGGAGCAGGAGCTGGCCGGCGAACTGTTCGAGCTCTGGGCAGACCGTGTTCGATGCGGCCCCGAACTGGCGGCAACCGCGGTGTTTCTGGTAGATGCCGAGAGTGACAAGCCACCCCGTTATCGCTCTCTGGGACCGGCATCGGATGAAAGTAGTGTATGGGGGCTGGAGACCGGCACGCTCGCAACACAGATTCAGGATTACCTCCGCTCGCATTTGGGGCCAGCACTGGCCAAAGCGGATGGGCGCAAGGCTGCGTCGCCACCGGACACCGACCTCCCTGTCGTCAACGAGGCCAACCAGGCCCTGCTGGTGCATCTGGCACAGGCTTTTGCGCTACTTACCGAGCGCAGCTTCAACCGGCTGGAAACAGACGGCCAGCTGGAGATCTGTGCCGGACTGAGTGCGGTGCATTACTTCGTGGCCGGACAGAAGCCATTTCCGGAATTCATTATCGGTAATGAAATTGCCTCCGCCCCTGAGCCGGAAAACCGGTTCATGAAACCGGTGCGCACCGACGCCTGGGCTGAGGCCCATGATACCGATGTTCCCGATGATCGCCTGCGGGCCCACGCGGACATTCCTATTAATTACCAGAAAGTT
This sequence comes from Marinobacter segnicrescens, assembly GCA_029265735.1. Taxonomy (GTDB): domain Bacteria; phylum Pseudomonadota; class Gammaproteobacteria; order Pseudomonadales; family Oleiphilaceae; genus Marinobacter; species Marinobacter segnicrescens_A. The sequence goes on from JAJUHY010000098.1 coordinate 1,211, forward strand.
GGCGCCAGCCACAGCACCCTGCAGGGGCGCAATCTGCCCAAGGCCTACCGTACCCGCATCGTCAACGCCAGTCCTGGCGGCTATTGCGTCGTCTGGGCAGCCAGTATGCCAGTAACCCTGCAGACCGGTGAGATACTCGGCGTCCGCGAAAATTCAGGACACCCCTGGAGCATTGCCATCGTACGCTGGCTCCGTCAGGTCCGGGGGGAAGGCACACGGGTGGGCATCGAAGTTATCGGTCCGGGTGCAATTCCCTGTGGTGTCCAGCTGATCCAGAAAACCGGCAACAGCAGCGAGTTCTTGCGGGGGCTGCTGCTACCGGCAATTCCCGGAACCCACCAGCCAGAGAGCCTGGTCACTCCAAGAATGCCTTTCCAGAGCGGCAACCGCATCACTCTTCTGCATCAGGGGCGCCAGGAACAAGGTCTGCTGGGGCGTCAGCTGGCAGGCACAGGCAGCGTCAGCCGGTTCGAACTGCGCTTTTATCGCCCCGATGAACCAACCCCCCGCAAGAAACACCGCAAAAATCCGTTTGCCCCGGATGACGCTGATTTTGACTCGCTCTGGCCTGATCTCTAGCGACCCCGGCTATCCGAAAGGCCTCCCACGCTCGAACTCCTGCTCCCATGCTGAAACTGAGCGACAGCTCCCGCCGTGGCCTGTTGGCGCTTGTCATTGGCCGGTATCCCCTGCATTATTCAAGGTTATTACTCTCGGCCAGCGCCTGGCGCCATGGCAGGGATCGAATCATCGTCAGGGACGGCCCCAGTAGCACAACGGCCCCCAAAGCAGGGCCTCGACAACCAGCGAGACTGCCAGCGAATGCAGAAGCAAAAAACCACGATTCATCTGCTGATCATGGACCCCTCCCAGAACGATGCCGAGTCTCTGGTCAGCCTGCTGCGGAATTCCGGCCGCGCTACCCGGGCACACCGGGTAACCTCCGATGAAGACCTGGATGAAGCCATCCGTACCGGCCAGTGGGATCTGTTCCTGGCACGGGATAATAACGGCGAGTTCACACCCGACGACGCGCTGGCAACCATCCGGCGGCTCGACAAGGACATTCCTTTCATTCTGTTGACAGATAGCGAAGACCCGCAACGCTCGCTGGCAATCATGAAAGCGGGTGCCCAGGACACCTGTCCGGTCAGTGAGAGTGAGCGGCTGATACTGATCATCCGCCGTGAACTGAACAATCTGGAAGAGCGTCGCCGCCGCCGCGCACTGGATGCTCATCTGCGGGAAGCCGAAGCTCGCTGTCAGTTATTGCTTGAAAGCTCCAAGGATGCCATCGCATACGTTAACGACGGCATGCATATCTACGCCAATCAGGCCTATACGGAATTTCTTGGCTACGAAGATGTTGACGACCTGTTTTCGGTTCCGCTGCTCGATACGCTGGCGCCAGAAAGCCAGGACGGCCTGCGCCAGTTTATGAAAGCGTTTGCTGAAAGCCGCGAAGATGGCATGACACTGAACGCAGTGGCCCGGCGCAGCGACGATCAGAACATCAATATCACCATGACGGTCTCCGCCGCCACCTACGATGGCGAGGCCTGTGTCCAGGTGGTGATCCAGCCTGAACACGATGATGCCGAACTGCAGGAGAAACTGCGGGAGATCAGCAATCAGGATCTGCTCACCGGCCTGTATAACCGTCAGTACCTGATGGATCAGCTGACTCGGGCAGTCGCCCATGCCGGCGAGAAAAACGAAACTGGCGCCCTGGCCTACATCGGTATAGACCGCTTCGTCAGCTTCCGTAACGATCTGGGTATTGCCGGCACGGATATTCTGCTGCGGGACTTTGCAGCCCTGCTGGAGAAGCACGTCAGCGAAGGCATGATCCTGGCGCGGATCAGCGACGACGCCTTCTGCGTTCTGGCCCAGCCCTGTGAAGAGCAGGCCATGGCAGAGCTGTGTGAGCGCATCCGCATTGCCGTTGATGATCACCTGTTTGATATTGAAGGCCGCTCTGCTCCGGTTACGGTGTCCATTGGAATCGCCGCAATCACCGAGAACGCACCCAAGGCCGCCGACCTGCTCGGACGGGCTCACGTCGCTTATGGCGCGGTACGTAAAAAGCCGGGCCATGAAAATGGTAACGGACTGGAAATCTACAACCCGGCCAAGTACGAGGAGCTCGATGACTCCAACTCTCTGGAGGCCATTGCCCGGGCGCTGGAAGAAGACCGGTTCCGATTGCTGTTCCAGCCCATTATTAACCTGCGCAGCGAAGGAGAAGAGCACTACGAGGCTCTGGTGCGCATGGTGGACAAGGACGGCGAAGAGGTGTCCCCCTACGACTTCCTGCCCCCCGCAGGACCGTCGGATATGGCGGCGCGCATCGACCGCTGGGTGGTACTGCAGACCATCAAGCAGCTCGCCCAGCATCGCAGCCGGGGGCATGATACCCGCCTGTTCCTGAACATTACCGCCGAAACCCTGCAGGATCAGACGTTCAGCCAATGGCTGAGTGTGGCGTTAAAGGCAGCACGGTTGCCCGGCGACTCGCTGATTTTCCAGATTCGCGAAGGCGACGCCAACAACCACCTGAAGCAGGCCAGGGACTTCACTCGCGCTCTGCGCGAGCTGCACTGCAAAACCGCGCTATCCCAGTTCGGCTGCGCGCTGAATCCGTTTAACACCCTGAAACATGTGGATGTGGATTACGTCAAGATTGACGGCTCGTTCACTGAGGAAATCCAGAAGAGCGACGAAGCCAAAGAGAAGGTGACGGAAATGGTGCAGGCACTGCAAAACAGCGGCAAGCTCACCATCATCCCACTAGTAGAAAGCGCAACAGTGCTGGCCACGCTCTGGCAGGCAGGAGTCAACTATATTCAGGGATACTACCTGCAGGCGCCCGTTCCGGAGATGAACTACGACTTCGGAGAACAGTAGGTCCTGACAGGCCTGGACCGGCAGCGATTGCTACCGGCCTTCGGTTCCCCCTGTCAGTGCCAATCGGGTTTCCGACTCGCGGTACCCCAGCAGATACAGGATGGCGTCCAGACCAAGTGTCGAAATGGCATGGCGGGCGCTTTCCTTGACCACTGGTTTGGCACGGAACGCGACGCCCAGCCCGGCCTGACTCAGCATAGGCAGATCGTTGGCACCATCTCCTACCGCGATCACCTGCTCCCGGGAGATCTTTTCCTTTTCCGCCAGCTCCAGCAACAACTCGGCCTTGCGCGCACCGTCTACCACCGAACCGACCACCCTGCCCGTTACCTTGCCATCTTCAATCTCAAGCTCGTTGGCATAAACGTAGTCGATACCCAGTTTTTTCTGCAGATGCCGGGCAAAGTAATTGAACCCGCCCGACAGGATTGCGGTGCGATAGCCCAGCGAACGCAGGGTACGAATCAGGTGCTCAGCGCCCTCGGTCATGGTCAGCCGGGCGGCAATCTGCTCCAGTACGGACTCATCCAGCCCCTTCAGTAACGCCAGACGTTCAGCAAAGCTGGCGCTGAAGTCCAGCTCGCCGCGCATGGCCCTCTCGGTGATCTCCGATACCTGGGGGCCCACACCGGCCTCCAGGGCCAGCTCATCAATGACTTCGGCCTCGATCAGGGTGGAATCCATATCGAACACCACCAGCCGGCGATTGCGGCGGAAGATGGAGTCTTCCTGAAACGCAATATCCACGTTCATTTCGCCGGCGATCCGAAGGAAATCCGACCGTAACGCTTCAGGGTCCGAAGGTGTGCCGCGCACGGAAAACTCTACGCAGGCAATGCGGTTTTCACTGGCATTCAGGGACGGCCGCGCCGACAGACGGCTGATATTGTCGATGTTCAACCCGTGACGCGCGGTGATTTCCGAAACCCGTGCAATCTGCTCCGCCTTGATGTTACGGGAAAGCAGGGTAACGATATAGCAGGCCCGGTTACGGCCTCCGGCCCATTGCACGTACTCTTCCTTGGTTATGGGCGCAAAGCGTACCTGTAAATCCAGCGCATGAAGCCGGAACAGCAGCTCCCGGATCACCGGTGAGGCGTGGGACTCGTCCGGAATTTCGACGAGGATACCCCAGGTCAGGTAGTCGTGAATCACCGCCTGACCAATATCCAGAATGCGAACGTCGTACCGGCCCATAATGCCGGTGATTTCCGAAGTCATGCCCGGCTTGTCGCGGCCGGACACGTTAATCAGTACCAGTTCACTCACTGTCATCGTCTCCGCCGTCGGCCCCTTCCGGGCCGGCCGCTGTTATCACTTCGATGGCATCCACACGCTGCAGTCCACGGGGCAGTTTGTGACCGCGCCGGCCACGCTCGCCGCGATAGTGCTCCAGGTCCTCAAAACGCAGTCCAAGCTTACGTTTGCCGGCCCGGATTTCCAGTTGATCTGCTTCCGCAAACACCGCCAGCGCCACCACAAATTCTTCCCGGCTCTGAACTCTCGCCGAAGGAATGCTGATGATCTTGTTCCCCTTGCCCCGGGCCAGTTCTGGCAGCTGTTCCAGGGGGAATACCAGCATTCTCCCCTCGTTTGAGACCGCTGCAAGATACAGCGTTGCCTGTTGCCCGGGAATCCGCACCGGAGCCAGTAACCTGGCCCCCTTCGGAATCGTAACCACCGACTTGCCGTTACGATTCTTGCTGATCAGGTCAGCTGCGCTGGCTACAAAACCGTAGCCGGCATCCGTTGCCAGAAGATATTTTTCGTCGGGATTGGCCACCAGCAACCCGGCAAAGGTTGCCCCTGATGGCGGATTGATGTGTCCGGTTAACGGTTCCCCCTGTCCTCTGGCTGACGGCAGGCTATGGGCCATCAGGGAATAGGCCCGGCCAGTAGAGTCCAGGAACACCGCATTCTGGTTGTTACGCCCCCGGGCCGCCAGCGCAAACCGGTCCCCGGCCTTGTAACTGAGACCCTCCGGGTCAATGTCATGGCCTTTTGCCGCCCGCACCCAGCCTTTTTCAGAGAGCACGACGGTAACCGGGTCATTGGATACGAGATCCGCTTCCGAGAACGCCCGCGCCTCTTCCCGTTCAACAATCGGGGAGCGACGATCATCACCGTAGGTTTCCGCGTCTGCCAGCAACTCTTCCTTGATCAGCTCCTTCAGTCGTTCCTGGGAACCCAGAATTGACTGCAGCTCCTCCCGCTCCGCCGACAGCTCATCCTGCTCGCCACGAATCTTCATCTCTTCCAGCTTGGCCAGATGACGCAGTTTCAGCTCGAGGATTGCTTCCGCCTGATCGGAGGAAAGCCCGAAGCGACGGATCAGTTCCGCCTTGGGCTCTTCTTCATACCGGATAATATTGATGACCTCATCAATATTGAGGTAAGCAACCAGCAGGCCTTCCAGAATATGCAGTCGGGCCAGAACCTTATCGAGGCGATACTGCAGGCGGCGGGTGACAGTGGCGCGACGGTAATCCAGCCACTCCGTCAGCATGGTATGAAGATTCTTGACCGCGGGCCGGCCATCATTACCGATGACGTTCAGGTTAACCCGGTAGGTTTTTTCCAGATCGTTCATGACGGCGTTTCCTCGTATTCGTGCGCTTGTTCCTGGCCGCGAAGCACGCGCAGGGCTCCCATCGCCAAAGATTCGAGTTCGTTTTCCCCGGGATATATCCGGACCGGCGCGATGAAGGAGACGCGCTTCTCGATCCAGCCGGTGAACATCGCCGAGCGGGCGATGCCGCCGGTCAGGATGATCGCGTCGACTTTCCCCTCGACCACGACGGACAGCTCGCCGATGCCCTTGGCCACCTGGTAGGCCAT
>JAJUHY010000002.1 GCA_029265735.1 Marinobacter segnicrescens
ATTGGTTACCCTGGCTGAATCCGCCATCAGCGAGCCCTGGGAGCCCACCCGGACCAACCCGCCCCCCATGCGTTATGTATTGGTAATGGCCAGCGCAGTCGTCGCCACTGCGGGGCGCTTTCTGCTGCAAACCTATGCCCAGAGCCTTTCGATACACAGCCATGGAGTGGTGATACTGGTGCTGGAACCGGTGTGGGTAGCACTGTTCGCCACCGCCTGGTTTGGCGAAAGCATGACCGCCCTGCAAATGGCCGGTTGCGGCCTGATCTTCGCAGCACTGCTGGTGAACCGTTGGGGTGCCCTGAGCCGCGCCATCAAAGGCCTGCTGAAAGCCAAAAATCAGCCTCAAAGAGGTTGACCAACCCCCGCGAAATCCGTATATTTCGTCTCCGTTGCGAGACAGGACCATAGCTCAGTTGGTTAGAGCGCTACCTTGACATGGTAGAGGTCCGCGGTTCGAATCCGCGTGGTCCTACCAATCTTGCCTGAAAAGTCAGTCACTTACGATTCCCGTAAGCACTGGCTTTTTTTGTTTCTGCAGCAACTCCCCGGCTTGGTCACCAAAAAGTAAAAATCACCCCTTCCTGTGTTCATAGGTGGCATTCAACCTTCCCGCAAGATAGTCCGAACAGGTGATCGGCTCATATTTGGGCGCTTCGTTCGGCTTTACATCCCGGGGGTCCACCACCGCATCCGGGTCCACTTCCAGAAAGAAGGCCACTGAATAGCGCTCCTGGTCTGGCACCTTCACCCTGTGTGGCGTCGAGAGATAGATATCGTTGGTCCAGCGCATCAGGCAATCGCCGATATTACAGACAAACGCGCCTGGAACATGGGGAGCATCCAGCCAGTGCCCTTGTCGGCTGCGCACCTGAAGCCCCGCTACACCGTCCGTCGCCAGAATGGTGATGTTGCCATAATCGGTATGAGTGCCTGCCCCCGCATCTTCCCGGGCATGCACATCCGAACCCGGCGGATAACGCAGCATTCTCAGGGTTGCAATTGGCTGCTTCAGGTGGGGTTCGAAAAAGTCTTCAGCCAGCCCGAGATCCAGGCTGAAGCCGCGATGGATCAACCGGCCAAGCGCCAAGCATTCCGCAAAGTAATCCAGCGCTCCGGCCTTCCAGCCCTCAATCGGTGGCCAGAAATTAACACCCCGGAACGGCTTTCCTGCCAGTACATCCGGGTGACCTTCAGGGAAATCAGTGCCTATATTAAAGGCCTCTTTCCGGTCTGCGCCGGCTTGCGGGTTCAATCTTTCATCCGCCAGCGCCACATAGCCGCGATTGTGTGGCGACCGCTTGATCGACATCTGCTGCTTCTGCTCGGCTGGCAACTGGAATAACTGCCTGGCCAGATCAAATACGCCCTCACAGACCTCCGCCGGGATGCCGTGGTCACTGACGTAAAAAAAGCCGATATCCCTGCAGGCCCGCCCCAGTTCTGCCGCCGTTGCCTGGCGCTCGGTCAGGTACGGGCTCCGCAAACCTTGTAGTGAAATCACAGGTAACTCATTCATGAACCTTCCTCAGGCAAAACCGGTTGTATGGGGGTGTTCAGCAGCACTTCGTCGCAGTTAACGCCCGGGCCGGCGCGATCCACCACCAGGTAATCGGAGTCAGCCGCCAGCGGCAGTAGCGGCGCGTGCCAGGTGCCCGGCCGGTAGTTCACGCCTTGCCCGCCCCTGGCCCAAAAAGCCCGAACCTCCGTTTCATTAAAGTCGCCGGGGGGCGCCACCACCGCCAGGAAATCTCCACCGTTCATTGGCACAAATGCCTGGCTCCCGAGGGGGTGTCGTTCCATCATGTGGATCTCCAACGGTAAAAGCGGCTGGCCCCGGAAAATGGAGAGGATAGCCCGGGCGCCCTCGCCCAGGCACTCAGCACCTGCCAGCTGGTGGAAACGCTCGGTGCGCCCCTGATTAATCAACAAAGGTGCCGGGCCGTGAGTGTCAATGACATCACCGAAGGGTTCGAAAGCTTCGCGGGTAAGCCGCTCAACCGCTATCAGTCGTAACACGCTCACAGAACCGGCTCCCCGAATAACCGCACCCGACTCACCCCGCCGTCAGGAATCATGTTGAAGCGAATGTGGGTAATGGCTCCAAGCTCCTTGAGATCCGTGAACTTAAGTATGGCGTCGGCCTCAAGGGGTTGGGGCTCCAGCAAGGTCGGCCAGAACATGCTCTGGGTGATCAGCGACGCCGCCGTGCCCGCCCCGGCTTCCACACAGGCGGCCTGTACCGAGCAGGCGGCCGGGAAGTTGCCCTTGAAGTGAGCAGTATCTACCTCGATGCTTTCCGGAATACCTTTGTGGCCGAGGGCCAGAATGCACCAGTCGTTGCCTGGCTCTCTCCTACGCCGTGTTTCCCAGCCGTCGCCCATATTGATGCCTCGCCCGGGGCGCAGCAGCTTTCTGGGTTCACCATAGTGGGCGTCGCTCCAGGCCACCTGGTCAGCACCGCATTCCAGCGCCAGCAAGTTGATGGATTGGTTGGGGGCTGCCCGGCGCCAGTCCATCCACGGCCTGCCATAAACCCGCAGGCGCGCAAGCCCGCCGTCCGGGTAGATATGCAAACGCACATGGGTCCAGGGCCGGTCAGAAGTGATGGCGCAGAACCGATGATCATTGCCGGCAAGCTCGGTAGCCGGCACCAGGGGAACCCACTCGCTGTTGCCATCAGGCACAGCTGCCGGGCTGTAACAGGCTTCCAATGATGCCGCCGGTGGGAAGTTGCCGGTAAAGAAACTGGTGTCAAAGTCCACGCCGGTCAGTACCCCCGGCATGGCCAGCCGCACAATGCACCAGTCGTGGCCGGTGGTCCGGCGCCGGCGGGTTTCCCAGCCGTCCATCCACTTGCCGTGGTCATCGTAGCGGTCAGGGTAGAAAGCGGCCGGCCCAGGTGCCAGCATTCGCGCCCGGGGTGCAAAAAACTCGTCGGTGACTTCCAGTACTTCGGCTCCCAGAGAACTGTCCGCCAGGTTCAGTCCCAGCCGGGCAAACTCCGGGCCTTCCGGTACCGGGGCAATCACTACATCAGTCATGGCAGATACTCGAGGTAGGTTGAGACTCAAAGGGATGGTGCGTGCGCCAGTGCCGGGCAATGTCGACCCGGCGGCACACCCACACCCGGTCGTGCTGTTCCAGGTAATCCAGAAATCGCTGCAGGGCGCTGAATTTTCCCGGCCGTCCGATTAACCGGCAATGCAGCCCCACCGACAGCATCTTCGGGGCTTCCAGGCCTTCGGCGTACAGCACATCGAAACTGTCTTTTAAATACTGGAAGAACTGCTCGCCGGTATTGAAGCCCTGGGGCGAGGCAAAGCGCATATCATTGGCTTCAAGGGTGTAGGGAACCACCAGGTGGGGCTGCTGTGTGCCAGCGGAGTCGATCACCTGTGTCCAGAACGGCAGGTCATCACCGTAATAATCGCTGTCGTACAGAAAGCCGCCCTCCTCGACCACCAGCCGCCGGGTATTGGGGCTGTCGCGGCCGGTATACCAGCCTTGCGGGCGCTCACCGGTGAGTGCCTGGTGCTGCTCTATGGCCAGCTGCATATAGCACCGCTCTTCGGACTCGCTCATCTCCTGATAGTGAATCCAGCGCATGCCATGGCAGGCGATTTCGTGGCCGTCTTCAATAAACGCTCTGACCACCTCCGGGTTGCGGGCCATGGCCATGGTCACACCGAATACGGTCAGCGGCAGCCCGCGGCGACGAAACTCCCGCAATACCCGCCAGACCCCGGCCCGGGAGCCGTACTCGTAAAGCGATTCCATGCTCATGTGCCGGTCACGGTAGGGAGCGGCGCCGATGATATCGGACAGAAAGGTTTCCGAGTGCTCGTCGCCGTGCAGCACGCAGTTCTCCCCGCCTTCTTCGTAATTCAACACAAACTGCACCGCGATACGGGCGTTACCGGGCCACTGCGCGTGGGGCGGATGTTCACCGTAACCGCGCATATCCCTTGGGTAGGTTTTACCTTCATTCATCCAGGTCGCTCCAGGCCACAGCCTCTGAGAATAACGTCAACAAGAAAATCCGCGGCATGCTCGAAGTCCCTTGGCTCGTACTCTGCCTTGTTTTCCACCATCAGGATTTGCACCTGAAAATCGGCATAATGCTGGGTCGACGACCAGATCAGGAAAATCAGCTGTACCGGATCCACCGGCGCCATCCTGCCCTCATCAATCCAGTGCTGGATTACCGACGCCCTGCCCCGCACCCACTCGCGCATGTTGGTGCGCAGGTGGTCGAGCAAGAAGGGCGCGCCCTGAATGATTTCCATGGCAAACAATCGTGACGCTAGCGGGTATTGCTGCGACATGTTCACCTTGGTGCGAATAAAGGTTTCCAGTGCAGTAGCCGGATCGTCGTCCGGTTTTATTTCCGAGAATACTTTGTTCCAGCGCAGCAGAATGTCGTCGAACATGGCGCTGTACATGCGTTTTTTGTTGCTGAAGTAATAAAGCACGTTGGACTTCGGCAAGCCGGCCCGTTCAGCAATATTCTGGATGGTGGTGCCCTTGTAGCCGTGCAGGGCAAACTCCTGCTCGGCCGCCTGCAGAATGGCTTCCCGGTTCCGCTCCCGGATCCGGCCAGGCCGGTAGCTCCGGCCCGCTTCAGATGTGTTCTGCTGCACTGACAGTGATCTGGTCATGGTTCACTCACTTGTTGTCCGGTGATTCAGGAGTCCACCCTTTCCATTCCGATGGACTCCTGAAATGGATCAAAAGTGGAATTTCACCAGTGCGCTGACTGAACTCTGGGTGTCTACCAGCGTCTCGTTCAGGCCAAACTTGTTGTTCCAGTACTGGTACTCAATACCGGCGTAGAGCACGCCCGGGTTGCCCATGAAGTTACCCACGTCCAGCTTGATCTGGGGCGTGAACTGGAACTCGGACTCGTGATCACTGGCCGAGGTGGACCAGTCGATGTAACCATCCACCAGGAATTTCGCCGCACCCACATCAAACGGCAGGCCCCAGGTGACCGTCATCTGCCAGTCATCACTGATCTCGCTGTTATCAACGTAGTAGAAAGATGTAGTGAAGTAACGGAACGCAGGCACGTCCCACGCCAGGCCGAAACCGTACATGTAGTTGTTTGCCTCGGTACCGCCGCCAAATTCGTACTGCCCGGCCAGGGTGATGTCTTTCACCGGCCCGAACGACAAATCCTGGCCTGTCAGCCAGCTGCCGCTGATATTGGGCGCGAATTCACCGTATACGTTGTCGGTACCTTCAAGGTCTCCCTGAGGCTGGTCCCGGTCGATAAAGAAGAAGGTGCCACCCCAGTTGTGGGCGGTCACGTTCTCGAACGTAAAGTAGGTCGCCTCGTATTCCACTCCCCCGTTACCACCGGCGTCGAACTGAACGCCCTGGTAATCGGCACTGTGCAGGATGGAGATACTGGAGCCACCGAAGAACTTCTCGGCATGGGCAGCAGGCGCAAAACAGGCTGCAGCAACGCAGCTTGCGATCACAGTTTTACGAAGTGCTTTCATGGCATAGCCTCTCTGGTCACTTTTTTGGGTCATCGGTTGTTAGCAGTACATCGTTTTGGTTAATGTCCCGGCCGGTAGGGCTGGCCAAGAGACAGCGGGGTGTTCAACCGGGTGCGTACCGGGTCGAACGACAAAAGAATCAGCATCAGGATGGTGACCACGTAGGGCAGCATCGCCAGCAACTCGGTGGGGCTGCGCCAGCCCAGCCCCTGGAGCACCAGGTGAAGAATGGAGGCCGCCCCGAACAGGTAAGCACCCAACAGCAAGCGCCCGGGGCGCCAGCTGGCAAACACCACCAGCGCCAGCGCTATCCAGCCCCGGCCTGAGGTCATGTTCTCGGTCCACATTGGGGTGTAGGCCAGCGACAGATAGGCACCGGCAAGGCCGGCCATGGCCCCGCCAAAGGCCACCGCAAGGTAACGCACGGTGAGTACCCGCAAGCCATTGGCGTTGGCCGCACCTGGCGACTCCCCAACGGCCCTCAGAACCAGGCCGCCGCGGCTGAAGCGCAGGAACAGAGCAACACCTGCAAACACCAGCCAGGAAAAATACACCAGCAAATCCTGGGTGAAGAGCGCCCGACCCAGCACTGGAAGATCACTCAACAGGGGGATCGCAATTTTTTCAAAACCCTCGATGGACTGGCCGACAAAGCCGGCACCCACGAAGGCGCTCAGGCCCGTGCCGAAGATGGTTAACGCCAGCCCGGCGGCGTACTGGTTGGCGGAGAGGGTCACTGCCATAACAGCGAACAACATCGACATCGCCAGCCCGGTCAGCATCGCAGTCACTATACCGGCCGCCAGGCTGCCGGTAGACAGGGTCGCGATGAACCCGGCCACCGCGCCCATCAGCATCATGCCCTCCTGCCCCAGGTTGAGAACACCGGAGCGCTCACAGATCAGTTCGCCCAGGGCCACCAGCAGCAGCGGGGTGCCGGCCACCACCGTGGCGGCAAGTATGTTGGTCAACAGGTCCATATCAGAGCTCCTGGCCGGCCGGGGCGGCGGGTTGGGACAGGCCTGCCGGCAAAGGCCGGCGAAAACGAATCCGGTAATGAATAAAGGCATCGCAGGTGAGCAGGTAGAACAGCAGCATTCCCTGGAACATGGCGGTCACCGCCTTGGGCATGTTCATGGCAATCTGCAGCATCTCGCCGCCAATAAAGGTCAGGGCCAGCAAGGCACTGGCTGCAATAATGCCCAGGGCATGCATCCGGCCCAGAAACACCACAATGATCGCGGTGTAGCCATAGCCCGGCGACACCTGGGGCACCAGCTGTCCGATCGGCCCGGTCACTTCCGCGGCGCCAGCCAGCCCCGCAGTTGCGCCACCAACCAGCAGCGCAAACCAGGTCAGCCGTCTGGCACTGAACCCGGCAAACGCCGCCGCCCGATGATCCTCACCCACCACGTTCAACTGGTAGCCGATGAAGCTGCGGGCAAACAGCACCCATACTGCGACAGCCGCCAGCAACCCGAAGGCCAGGCCGATGTGCAGCCGCGTGCCGTTAATCAGCGCTGGCAACAAAGCCGCATCGGCAAACATCACCGACTGGGGAAAGCCAAACCCGTAGGGATCTTTCAGCGGCCCGTGCACCGCATAGAGCAGCAGGTTCAGGGCGATGTAATTGAGCATGATGGTGGTGAGGATTTCGTTGCAGTTCAGGTGAGTCTTGAGAAACGCCGCAATCGCCGCCCATGCCATACCACCGGCAATGCCCGCCAGCAGAACCGCCGGCAAAACCAGGAATCCACCGGCCTCCCCCACCGAAACCGCAACAGCACTGGCCGCCACCGCGCCAATCAGGAAATGGCCCTCGGCACCGATATTCCAGATTCTGGCCCGGAAGCAGACCGTCAGCCCGGCGGCACACAGCAACAAAGGCGCGGTTTTCAGGCCCAGCTCGGCAAGTCCGGTGAGGTCACTGATCGGCGTGATAAAGAAGAAGGTCAGGGCCTGGATCGGGTCTTTGCCCATGCCGAGGAATAACAGGAAGCCGGTTGCGACCGTCAAGGCCAGGGCCAGCAGAGGCGATAACCAGCGCAGGGTGGTAGAGGCTTCAGGGCGGCGCTCAAGCTGCAGCATCAGCAAGCTCCTCCACCTCGAAGTTTCCTGCCATCCACTGCCCCAACTGATTGATGCTCAACTCAGAGGCCGGGGCCAGTGGTGACAGACGGCCATTACAGATCGCGCCCATCCGGTGGCAGAGCTGGTAGAGCTCATCCAGGTCTTCTGAAATCAGCAGGATGGCGGCGCCCTCATCGCGCAGTTTTACCAGCGCCTGATGAATAGCCACCGCCGAGCCCACATCCACACCCCAGGTTGGGTGGGAGGCCACCAGAAGCCTTGGTGACTGACAGGCTTCGCGGCCGAGGATGTATTTCTGCAGGTTGCCGCCGGATAAGCTCGAGGCGCTGCTTTGCTCGCCAGAGCAGCGCACGCCAAAGCATGAAATGACGTCTCTGGCAAACTCCCGAACCCGTTGCCGCCGAATCACACCACGCCGCACCAGGCCCTGCCCTGCAGCGGTCAGCAACGCATTGTCGGCCAGCGACATCACCGGCACTGCACCCCGGCCTAGCCGCTCCTCGGGCACCACAGCCAGCCCCCGGGCTCGCCGTGCCCCGGGAGGCAGGCGGTCAATCGCCTCGCCGGTGAAACGAATGGCCTCGCCCTTGAGGGTGATCTCTCCGGACAAAACCTTGAGCAGTTCCTCCTGGCCGTTTCCGGCCACCCCGGCAATGCCGACGATCTCGCCAGCGCGCAAGGAAAAACCGATGTTCTTCAGGCTGGTGCCGAAAGGGTCATCTGTTTGCCAGCTCAGCTCCTGCACCTGCAGCAGGGTGTCACCGGGTTGGGCAGCGCTGACCTGGGTTGCAATCGGGGTATCGTCGCCCACCATCAGGCGGGCGATGTCTGAGGCAGATAAGTCTTTCGGCTGGCAATGTCCGCTCACCCGGCCCTGGCGCAACACCGTGGCCTGATCGCACAGGCTTCTGACTTCCTCCAGCTTGTGGCTTATAAACAGAATGCTGCAGCCGTCCCTGGCCAGTTTGCGCAACGTTTTGAACAGTGTGGCCACTTCCTGGGGGGTGAGTACCGAGGTGGGTTCGTCCAGGATCAGCAGGGTACTTTCCTGAACCAGGCAGCGGACAATCTCCACCCGTTGCCGCTCCCCCATAGACAAGGTGCTGACAAAGCGCCGGGGGTCCAGTGCCATCCCATAGTGTTCGGACACCTCCCGGATACGCTGCTCCAGTGCGCCCCGGTCGCGAACCTCATCTGCCGGCAGGCCCAGCGCAATGTTTTCCGCCACGGTCAGGGTTTCAAACAAAGAGAAGTGCTGAAAGACCATGCCTATGCCCAACTGCCGGGCCCGGGCAGGGTTCTCCACTGTCACCGGGTGGCCATTCCAGACAATACGACCGGCATCCGGCTGAACCACGCCATAGATGATTTTCATCAGCGTGCTTTTGCCCGCGCCATTCTCCCCCAGCAGGGCGTGGATCTCGCCGGCGCCCACAGTAAGGTCTACGCCGTCGTTAGCCCGGCATCCCGGGTAATCTTTCACGATCCCCTGCAGCTTTAACCTCTGAGCAGAAACTGCCATTCCCGGTCTCCTCGTAGTCTGGGTCAGGTCCTGCCGTAAAGAATCTGACCAACCAATCAACATTTGGTAGCTGAGCAATAACCTTGCCAAAAATGGAATGGTGCTTAATTTGAATAGAACTAACCAGTTGGTCAGCTTTTTGCAGAAGCTCTGGAAAAGAACCTGATGCGGGCGCCTGCCTTATAGGTGCAAGGCCCCGGAACCCCCTTACCAGACAGCAGAAACGGAGACCAAGGTGATCGAATTTGTTCTCAACGGCCGTGCCGAAGCAATTGATCAGGCTGACCCAAACCAGAGCATTCTGGAGTGGCTACGCACCAAAAAGCGGCTCACCGGCACCAAAGAAGGCTGCGGCTCCGGAGATTGCGGCGCCTGCACCGTGATTACCGGGGCGCCAGACAAGAACGGTCAAATTCGCTATGAAGCCATTAACAGTTGCATCGCCCTGATTGGCAGCCTGCAGGGTAAACACCTACTGACGATAGAAGCTTTCCGGGGGCAGCCGGCGCACCCGGTTCAGCAAAGCCTGATGGACTGCCACGGTGCGCAGTGTGGCTTTTGCACCCCGGGCATTGTCATGTCGCTAATTGCCCTGCACAGCGAATCGGCACCAGACGCCGACGATCACAAACTGATGGAGGCCCTGGCCGGAAACCTGTGCCGCTGCACAGGGTACCGACCAATTCTTGAAGCCGGCCGGCAGGCGTTGGTGCAAAGTTGGCAACCAGGTTCTGAAAGCCACCCCGCCCGGTATCTGGCCAGTGCCAATAATGCGGATGGGCTCGCAACGACTGACGACACCTCGATATCCAGCCTGGAAGCCCTGAACGGCCATCACTACTACGCGCCGGCAACCCTGCCTCAACTCAAACGCCTGTTGCGCGCGCACCCGGATGCCCGGCTGATTGCCGGAGGTACGGACCTGGTACTGGAGATCACCCAACAGCTAAAAGCCCTGCCCAGGCTGATCAGCCTTGAACGGGTGCGGGAACTGAATGGCTCCCAGCTGGAAGAAAACCGCTTGGTGATCGGGGCAGCCACCCCCTACCGGCAGCTCCATCGCCAGTTGTCCGGGCTCTGGCCGGCCTTCGACCATCTGCTGGAACGGCTGGGCTCACTGCAGGTGCGCAACCGGGGCACCCTCGGCGGCAATATCGCCAACGCCTCCCCCATTGGCGATATGCCGCCGGCATTGATAGCGCTCGATGCCACCCTGGTATTGGACGGCCCGGAGGGAGCCAGGGAACTCCCGGTTGAACAGTTCTTCAAGGGCTACCGGCAAACCGACCTGAAGCCCGGCGAGTTTATTTATTCCATCCACATTCCCCTTCCCGAGCCCGGCCAGCGCCTGTTCATTTATAAGGTTTCGAAACGGCTTGATGACGACATCTCCGCGGTGCTTGGCGCTTTCCGGCTGACCCTTAAGAACGGTGTGGTTCAGGATTGCCGGCTCGCCTACGGCGGCATGGCTGCAACTCCTGCCCGAGCACGCCTCACAGAAGCCGCGCTGCTAGGCAAGCCCTGGAGTCAGCGTTCTGTTGAGCACGCCATTAAAGCCCTGGGTAATGACTTCTCGCCGCTGACCGACGTTCGGGCTTCCTCCACTTACCGGTTACAGGTTGCTGGCAACCTGCTGCACAGGGCGCTGCTCGAAAACTCCGAGCTGCATCACCGGGACACCCCGCTCATGGTGACTGACTATGCGTAAACTTCCGATCAATACCCCTACTCCCGCTCACAGTGCCCTGGGCGTAGTAGGCGCCGGCGTCGAACACGACAGCGCCTGGCTGCACACCAGCGGCCAGGCCCGGTATATCGATGACCTGCCAGAGCCGGAAGGCCTGCTGCACGCGGCCGTGGGCCATAGCGAACAGGCCCATGCCCGGATTCTGGAGCTGGACCTGTCCCAGGTTCATGCGTCCCCTGGCGTTGTCGCCGTGATTACCGCAGCCGATGTACCCGGCCATCTGGATATCGGCCCGGTGTTCCCCGGTGACCCGGTGCTGGCCGATGGAACGGTAGAACACATCGGTCAGCCGCTGTTTGCCGTTGCCGCAACCAGCCATGAAGCCGCGCGCAAGGCGGCCCGCAAAGCCACTGTGAAATACCAGCCCCTGGATGCCGTCATCACCGTTCAGGATGCCCTGGAACACCAGCTGTTTGTGCGGCCGGGCCGGCGCCAGCAACGGGGTGACCCGGACCAGGCCATCGCCGGCGCCCGCCACCAGCTTAAAGGCCAGCAACACATCGGCGGTCAGGAGCACTTTTATCTGGAGGGCCAGGCCTGCCTGGTGGAGCCCACCGAAGATGGCGGCATGTTCGTCCATACCTCCAGCCAGCACCCCAGTGAGGTGCAGAAGCTGGTGGCCGAAGTGCTGGGCTTGCCCATCCATTGCGTGCAGGCTGAAGTACGCCGCATGGGGGGCGGCTTTGGTGGCAAGGAAACACAAGCTGCGCCTCTGGCCTGTGTGGCTGCACTGCTGGCCCGGGTGACCGGCTGCCCGGTCAAATACCGCTTGTCACGCTCAGACGACATGGTGCAAACCGGCAAACGTCATGACTTCTTCAACACCTACCACATCGGCTTTGACGACTCGGGCCTGATCAAAGGCGCGGACCTTATGGTGGCCGGGCGCTGCGGTTATTCTCCGGACCTTTCAGATGCCATTGTCGACCGGGCCATGTTTCATGCCTGCAACGCCTACTACCTGGACCAGGCCCGGGTGGTTGGCCACCGGTGCAAGACCCACACGGTATCGAATACCGCTTTCCGGGGTTTTGGTGGCCCCCAGGGCATGATGATCATCGAACAGGCTATGGATGACATCGCCCGCCATCTGGGCAAAGACCCCCTGGATATCCGCAAACTCAATCTGTTCGGCCCCGGCCGCGATGTCAGCCACTATGGCCAGACCATCGAGCAACAGGTGCTGCCGGAACTGATCGAACAACTGGAACACAGCTCTGCTTACCGCCAGCGGCGCCAGGAAATCATTGCCCTGAACGACCGCAACCCGGTGCTGAAACGGGGGCTTGCGCTGACCCCGGTGCAATTTGGCATCTCCTTTACCGCGAAACACCTGAACCAGGCCGGTGCATTGGTACACATCTACACCGATGGCAGCATTCACGTAAATCACGGTGGCACCGAGATGGGCCAGGGCCTGTACATCAAGGTAGCTCAGGTGGTCGCAACCGCCTTTCAGGTAGACGTGGCGCGGGTCAAGGTTTCCGCTACCCGCACCGACAAAGTGCCCAACACCTCCCCCACGGCGGCCTCCTCCGGCTCCGACCTCAATGGCATGGCCGCGCTCGATGCCTGCGAGAAGATTCTGGGGGGCCTGGTGGCCTTCGCCAGCAGCCACTGGCAGGTATCGGAGGAACAGATTCGCTTCCAGAACAACCAGGTGCTTATCGGCGACCAGCAACTGGGGTGGGAAGATTTCATCCAGACCGCCTACCTGAACCGGATTCCGCTTTCCTCCAGCGGCTTCTACGCCACCCCGAAGATCCACTATGACCACGACGCCGGCCAGGGCCGACCATTCTTGTACTACGCCAACAGCGCCGCCTGCTCGGAGGTGGTGGTCGACACCCTGACCGGGGAATACCGGGTGCTGCGCACGGACATCCTGCACGATGCCGGGCGCTCCCTGAACCCGGCTATCGACATTGGCCAGATTGAAGGCGGGTTCATTCAGGGCATGGGCTGGCTCACCACGGAAGAACTGGTGTACAGCACCGAAGGCCGGTTACTCACCACTGGTCCGGCCACCTATAAAATTCCCGCCGTTTCCGATTGCCCGCCAGACCTGCGGGTAGCGCTGCTGAAGGACAGTCCCAACCATGAAGCCACGGTCTTCCACTCAAAGGCGGTGGGCGAGCCCCCGTTTATGCTCGGAATTTCGGTTTGGAGCGCACTCCGCGACGCGGTCTCCAGCCTCAGCGACTACCGCTTCAGCCCGCCACTGGACACGCCGGCCACACCGGAACGGGTACTGAATGCCGTTACCGAAACCCGGCGCTGGCTGAGCCAACAGGAGAACGGACAATGATGGAAACACCGCTTAACTGGCATCAGGCGGTAGCCCACTGTGAACAGAGCGGTGAACCCTATGCCCTGATCACCGTACTGGGCGTAACCGGATCGGTACCGCGCGAGCCCGCCACCAAAATGGTGGTCACCGGAGAGCACTGTTACGACACCATTGGCGGTGGCCACCTGGAGCACCGCATTTGCCAGCAGGCCCGGGAACGTCTGGCCAGGGGCCTTTACCAGAGCGAACTGGCGCATTTTCCCCTGGGCGCCAGCCTTGGCCAGTGCTGTGGTGGCAGTGTGTCGGTGCTGCTGGAAACCCATCCGGGTAGCCAGCAACAGCTGGTGATCTTTGGCGCCGGCCACGTGGCCAAGGCGCTGGTGACTATCCTGTCGAAACTGCCCTGGCGCGTTACCTGGGTCGACCCGCGACCAGAACAGTTTCCGGCCCGACCACCGGCCAATGTCCGGATTCTCCACACCGATGACCCCGCCGGCGATGCGCCTGAGCTCTGTAGGCAACAGCAGGTACTGATTGTCACCCACAATCACCATCTCGATTTCGAGCTTTGTCGGGCCCTCCTCACGGCCGGCACCGCCGCCGGTATCGGGCTGATCGGGTCCGCCACCAAGGCCGAACGTTTTCGCCAGCGCCTGGCCCACCGCGGCTATTCGGATGCCGACATTGCCCGCATCCGCTGCCCTGTGGGCCGGTCCGACGTGCCAGGCAAACGCCCTATGGAAGTAGCGGTTTCCATCATGGCCGAACTGCTCACCCTGACGGCAGAGCCTGGCAACCCCGCGCCCAAACGGGGCATTTCCTGGCAGCAACTCAAAGGCCTGCTGCCCGAAAAAGAAACCGGAGACCTCCTTTTATGAACCTTGGCCAATTCAATCAACTGCCAGCAACCGAGGCAGAACCGCTGCTGCGGAACTGCTGTGCAGCAGAGACCTGGGTGCAAGGCATGCTCAACGCCCGCCCTTTCATTGATCGCGACAGCCTGTACGCCTCGTGCCGGCAACTCTGGCCAACACTGACGGAAACCGACTGGCTGCAGGCGTTCGATGCCCACCCCAGAATCGGCAACCTGGACAGCCTTCGGAAAAAATACGCCAGCACCCGCACCCTGGCCGGCGACGAACAGGCCGGCACCCGGCAGGCGGATGAAGACACCCTGCAAAGACTGAGCACCGGCAACCAGGCTTATCTGGACAAGTTCGGGTTCATTTTCATTGTCTGCGCCACCGGCAAAACTGCCCAGGAGATGCTGGCCTTGCTGGAACAGCGTCTCAATAACACACGGGCTGAAGAGCTGCAGAACGCCGCGCACGAGCAGGCAAAAATTACCGAATTACGACTGGAGAAACTGCTATGAGCCCGATCACCACCCACGTTCTCGATATCGGCAGCGGCAAACCGGCCGCAGGGGTTCTGGTTGTGCTGGAACGGATCATCGAAGGCGGCCCCGAACTCATGGCCGAAGGCGCTACCGACCAGGATGGCCGGATCACCTCCTGGCTGTCCGGCCCGGTTGATTCCGGCCATTACCGGCTGCGCTTTGCCACCGGCGACTGGTATCACAAGCGCAAACTGGACTGCTTCTACCCGGAAGTGGCTATCGACTTCACCATTGCTGATACCGATAGCCACTACCACGTGCCCCTGCTGTTGAACCAGTGGGGCTATTCCACGTACCGGGGGAGCTGATGAGGGTGGAACAACAACTTGCGTTTCCGGCCGGATGCCAGGCTTACCGAGGCAACATCCTCCATTTTCTCGACGACCCGGGCAACGCCCTGCAGCCCGAACCTGACAGTTACGAGTACTACCCTGATGGCCTGCTGATCGTGCATCAGGGTCGGGTACTGGCCGCGGGGCCGGCCCCCGAACTCATGTCACTCCTGCCCGGCGGAACCGATATCCGGCACTGGCCCGACCGCCTGATTATGCCGGGCTTTATCGACACCCACGTGCATATGCCGCAACTGGCGGTGATGGCCAGTTACGGCACCCAGCTTCTGGACTGGCTGGAGACCTATACCTTCCCTCATGAAGCAAGGTTCTGTGAGGCCGGCTGGGCCAGGGGCGAAGCCGGCCGGTTTCTGGATTTGCTGTTGCGCCATGGCACCACCTCTGCCCTGGTGTTCTGCACCTCGCACCCGGCCTCGGTTAATGCGGTGTTTGAGGCCGCACAAAGCCGGGGCATGGCCCTCACTGCCGGCAAGGTCATGATGGACAGGAACGCGCCGGCGAACCTGACCGACACAGCCCGGGATAGTTATCGGGACAGCAGCGATCTAGCCAAACGCTGGCACAACCGCGGTCGCCTTCGCTACGCCATCACCCCCAGGTTTGCTATTACCTCCAGCCCGGAGCAACTGCAGCTGGCTGGTGAGCTGGCACAGGCATTCCCGGACGCCCTGATCCAGACCCACTGGGCCGAGAATACCGGTGAAATCGAACTCACCCGGCAACTGTTCCCGGAGCGACACAGCTACCTGGATGTGTACGACCACTATGGTTTGCTGGGCCAGAATACGGTGCTTGCCCACGGCATCCACATTGGCGACCAGGACCGCCACCGGCTGGCGCAAACCGGCGCGTCTATCGCTTTCTGCCCCACCTCTAACACCTTTCTGGGCAGCGGCCTGTTCGATCTGGGCGCCGCCCGCGCTGCCGGTGTCCAGGTCGGGCTGGCGTCAGACGTCGGCGGCGGCACCAGCCTGTCCATGCTGGCCACCATGGCAGAGGCCTACAAGGTGTGCCGGCTCAGGGGCCAGACACTGACACCCTGGCTGGCCTTCTATCTGGCCACATTGGGCAATGCCAGGGTTCTGCAGCAGGAAGACCAGACCGGTAATTTCCGCCCCGGTAACCAGGCCGATTTTGTGGTTCTGGACCCGCTTGGCGCACCCATCACGGCGATGAAACACCGTGCCGGCCAAAGTCTGCAGGAATTGCTCTTTGACCTGATGATTCTGGGCGATGACCGGGCCATTGCCGCAACTGCCGTCGCCGGCCAGCTTCTCTGGCAGCGCCCTGACGCAGACGAACAACCTGCCCCCCTTTCTTTGACGGCAACAGGAGCCTGACCCTATGGAGGCGTATCTCACCGAATGGCTTGGGCTGATTATTCGCTGGTTTCATGTGATTGCCGGCGTCGCCTGGATTGGCGCATCTTTCTATTTTATCTGGCTGGACAACCACCTGCGCGAGCCGCCGGAATGGAAGCAAGCCAGGGGCATCAAGGGTGACCTTTGGGCCATACACGGCGGTGGCTTTTACGAAGTGGCCAAATACCACCTGGGCCCGGAGCAGATGCCCAGGGAACTGCACTGGTTCAAATGGGAAGCCTACAGCACCTGGCTCAGCGGCATGGCCCTGCTGCTGTTGGTTTACTACCTGGGCAGCCCCGGCTACCTGCTGGACCCGGCCAAAGCCGATCTCGGTGCCAGCGCCGGCGCCGCCCTCGGGCTGGCCAGTATCGCCGCGATGCTTGGCATTTATGAGCTGATGATCCGCAGCCGGCTAGCCAGCAATGGTAAGCTGTTCGGCGCCCTGCTGTACGCACTCCTGGTGTTTGCTGCCTGGGGCCTGTTCCAGGTCTTCAGTGGCCGGGGCGCGTTCATTCATATCGGGGCGATGATCGGCACCCTGATGGTGGCTAACGTGTTTCTGGGCATCATGCCCTCACAGCGCGCCCTGGTGAGCGCGGTTCGCGAGGGCAAAACACCGGGGCCGGAGGTTGCCCGGCTGGCAGGCCTCGCCAAGCTGCGTTCCACTCACAACAATTACCTGACCCTGCCGGTGCTGTTCATCATGATCAGCAACCACTACCCCATGTTGTATGGCCACCCCGAAGGCTGGGCCATTCTGGCGGCCATCGGTTTTATCACCGCCTTTGCCCGTCACTATTTCAACCTGAAACACCGGGGCATCCATAAGCCCGGAATACTGGTGCTTTCTGCCTTGCTGACCCTGGCTCTGGTATGGGCCCTCGCCCCTGACAACCGCAATTCTGACGCCGCTGTTGAACGCGTTGTGGCTACCGATACCGAGGTTTCCGGTCTGCTCCGCCAGCACTGTACCGCCTGCCATGCCCGGGAGCCGGCGCATCCGGCCTTTCAGGCACCCCCAGCAGGCATCGTACTGGAACAGCTGGCTGACCTGCTGGCCCATTCGGCCCGGGTGCAGCAGGCAGCCGTCCGCACCCAGTACATGCCCCTGGGCAATACCAGCGGCATGACCGAGCAGGAGCGTACCGCACTGGGGGCCTGGCTGGATAACGCTGGCCAATAACGCCCTGGCGGCACCGGTTTGGTCCACAGGGCCAGGCCGGAGCGCCATTTCAGGGCACTCTCTTAACACCCGGTGGAGCCCGGAAGCCAACAAAATAGACCATGTGGTCAGGTTTTACGGCACTCGGGC
The DNA here is from genome assembly GCA_029265735.1 of Marinobacter segnicrescens. Classification (GTDB taxonomy): domain Bacteria; phylum Pseudomonadota; class Gammaproteobacteria; order Pseudomonadales; family Oleiphilaceae; genus Marinobacter; species Marinobacter segnicrescens_A. The sequence goes on from JAJUHY010000002.1 coordinate 17,586, forward strand.
CGGTGTTCCGGGACTCTGGTACGGCAATTGCACTTTCCCTGTGAGTACGCAAAACCTCTATTCCAAACACAGCGAGGAACACCTCCATGAAAGCAAAACAGCAAAAGCCCGGCCTGCTCAGGGGGCTGTCAAAAGCCGTCACTCTGGCAGGCGCCTTGGCCGCGAGCACCTTCGCCCAGGCTGATACCGACATTCGGTTTACCCTGGACTGGCGTTTCGAAGGGCCCTCTGCGCCTTTCCTGATGGCTCTCGATAAGGGCTATTTCAAGAGTGAGGGGCTCAACGTCACCATTGATGCCGGCAATGGCTCGGCAGGTGCGGTTACCCGCGTAGCCACCAACGCCTACGACATGGGCTTTGCCGACTTCAGCGCGCTGACAGAAACCACCTCCAAAAACCCGGAAACCGGTGTAACCGCCGTTTATATGGTCTACAACACCATGCCTGCAGCGGTGTTTGCCCTGAAAGAATCCGGCATTGAAAAACCCGAAGACCTGGCAGGCAAGACTCTGGGCGCCCCCGTGTTCGATGGCGGCCGCAAAGCCTGGCCGTCGTTTGCCCGGCATAACAACCTGGCCGTGGACTCCGTTGAGTGGCAATCAGCCGATCCTGCCATCCGGGAAACCCTGCTGGCCCGGGGTGAGGTAGACGCCATTACCGGTTTCTACTTCACCAGCCTGCTGAACCTAGAAGCCCGCGGCGTTGCGCCGGACAACATCGTGGCGCTGAAATACCCGGATTACGGGGTGGAGTTCTACGGCAATACCATCATTGCCCAGGATGCCCTGCTCGAACAGAACCCGGAGGCGGTCAAAGGTTTTCTGAGAGCCTTCAACAAAGCGCTGAAAGAAACCATCGCAGATCCTGAAACCGCGATTACCTATGTAAAAAAACGGGATGGCCTGATCAAACAGGACCTGGAGCTGCGCCGCCTTAAACTGGCCATGGACAACCACGTGATCACCGAAGAAACCCGCGCGGAAGGTCTGGGCGCCATCACCGAAGCGCGCATGGAGCGGGCCGTGGCGGACATGGTGGCCTCCTATAACCTGGAACCGTCAGACCAACTCACGCAGTTGTTCGACAGCAGCTACCTGCCATCACAGGCAGAGCGCTCGATCGATTGACGCACCTGTGCCCGGGTACCGCGCACCCGGGCTCCCTGGCCTACCGGAGTACCAGATGGACCTTGTCGAGTTTGAGAATGTAAGCATGCGTTACGGAGAGGATGGCCCGCTGGCGATCGAAAACATCTCCCTGAGCGTGAAAGAAAATGAGTTTGTGGCGGTGGTGGGCCCTTCGGGCTGTGGCAAGTCCACCCTGATGAAGCTGGTCACCGGGCTTGCGCCACCGAGCGATGGCTATGTCTATCTGGGGGGCAAGCAAGTGGCGGGCCCGCAGAAGGGTGTTGGCATGGCGTTCCAGGCCTCCAACCTGCTGCCGTGGCGCACGACCCTTGAAAACGTGCTGCTGCCACTTGAGATAGTGGCGGAGTACCGCCACAAGTTCCGCCGGGAGAAAACACAGTTCGAAGAACTGGGGCGCGCCCTGCTCAAGCGGGTTGGCCTTGCCGGCTGCGAACACAAATATCCCTGGGAACTGTCCGGCGGCATGCAGCAGCGCGCGTCTATTTGCCGCGCACTGATCCACCGCCCCTCACTGCTGATGCTTGATGAACCGTTCGGCGCACTGGATGCCTTCACCCGTGAGGAACTCTGGTGCATGGTGCGGGATTTATGGCAGGAAGAGCCCTTCACGGTGGTTCTGGTGACCCACGACCTCCGCGAAGCGGTCTTTCTTGCCGATACCGTCTACGTAATGAGCAAGGGCCCGGGCCGGATACTGGTGCGCAAACCGGTCAATCTACCTCGGCCCAGAGAGCTGTCCGTCACCTACACCGACCCCTTTGCCGACCTGGTGTTCGAATTACGTGACCACATTGGCCGAATCCGGGAGGGATCCTGATGACCCTGGCTCAACGCAAACGCCTGTTGATGAAAGCCTCCCCCTGGCTGCTGCTGGTGTTCCTGATACTGCTCTGGGAGCTGGTCTGCTTTGCTTTCCAGGTTCCCGACTACCTGTTCCCGGCCCCCACCGAAATCTGGGGTTCCTGGCTGGAATACCGGCCACAGATCATAGAGCACGCCACCCAGACCCTGTTCACCACCGTTGTCGGGTTCGCCCTTGCCGTGGCATTCGGACTGGTTCTGGGCATGCTGGTGGGCTCCTCGCCGGTGATCTACAAAGCGGTCTATCCGTTGATGGTGGGCTTCAACAGCATCCCGAAAGTAGCCTTCGTGCCGGTGCTGGTGGTCTGGTTTGGCATTGGCACGGTGCCCGCCATTCTTACTGCGTTTCTGATCTCCTTCTTCCCGGTGGTGGTGAATATGGCCACCGGCCTGGCGACGCTGGAGCCAGAGCTGCAGGACGTTATGCGTTCGCTCGGCGCCAGCCGCATCGATATCCTGAAGAAAGTCGCCCTGCCCCGCTCCATGCCATACTTCTTCGCTTCACTCAAGGTTGCTATCACTCTCGCCTTTGTCGGCTCGGTCATCTCCGAGACGGTGGCATCGAACGTTGGCATCGGGTACCTGATGCTGTCGGCGAGCTCCACCATGGATATGGGTCTGGTATTTGCCGGCCTGGTGGTCATCGGTGTAATGGGCGTGGTGATGTACGAGGTCTTTGCCCTGGTAGAGCGCCGGATGACCGGCTGGGCGACTCGCGGTTCCGACCCCGCTTTCTGAAACACCACCTCTAGTCAGCCAAAAAAAGAGCCCCATTGATCGGGGCTCTTTTGTCAGTGTCTGATCAGAATCGTTACTGCGGCAGTGTTGCCCCGACGCCTTCCACGAACCAGTTCATACCCGCCAGTTCCTGCTCGGTCATGGTCACCCCGTCTGCCACTTTCAGCTCGCCGGCCTGGTCTTTCAAAGGACCGGTAAACGGATGCAACTCACCGGCGCCAATAGCCTCAATCACCTGGTTCACGGCCGCCGACTGCTCCTCGCTCAGGCGGTCGCTCAGGCCGATAATCTGGATCATATCCTCGTCAATGCCACCCCAGTGATCCTCTGGCACCCAGCTGTCATCCATGACCTTCTGAACCTGCTCAACGTAATAAGGCCCCCAGTTATTGGCGACGGATAACAGGTGGGCCTCCTTGCCAAACTCCCGCATATCAGATGCCTGCCCGACACCCCAGTTACCCCGGCGCAAGGCGGACATCAGAGGCGCAGGGCTGTCGGTGTGCTGAATCACCACATCAGCCCCCTGATCCATCATGGCGTTGGCAGCATCGGCCTCTTTGGCCGGATCAAACCAGGTGTTGGCCCACACCACCTTGATCTCGATATCGGGGTTCACCGACTTAGCCCCCAGATACACCGCGTTGATATCGCGAATGACTTCCGGAATCGGGAACGAGGCAATGTAACCCAGCACATTCGACTCGGTCACCAACCCGGCCGCCACTCCCGTTACATAACGCCCCTCGTAGGTCTTGGACAGATAGGTACCCACGTTATCCGCCTGCTTATAGCCGGTGGCATGCATGAAGGTGATATCAGGGAACTGTTCGGCAACCCGGATGGTGGGGTTCATAAAACCGAACGACGTGGTGAAGATAACGTCGTTGCCGGCCTGGGCCAGCATGCGGATGGTGCGCTCGGCGTCGGCACCTTCGGCCACGTTTTCCACATAGGTGGTTTGAACCTGGTCACCGAAGTGCGCCTCAACGGCTTTGCGGCCCAGATCGTGCTGGTAACTCCAGCCGTGATCCCCGATGGGGCCAACGTAGACAAATCCGATTTTCATCGGGTCTTCTGCCATTACGGAAGAAGATAAAGTCAGGGCAATGGCCGCTGCCAGACTGCGTTTCATGCTCATGCATCGTTCTCCTGAACCATTCTGAAGTTGTGTTGCACCGCCCTAAGCGGGTAACAACTTCAGATGGAGCAAAAAGCTGGCCAATTGTTCAGGTTTTTCAATGCATTGTTTTTAATGCATTTTCCATTGTCGCCTTGCCAGAATTTAAAAGGCCTGCACTACACCGGTGCGCAACGCCACACCGACAGGCAAGCCCCGGGGCAATAATCACCAGCGATCCCTTTCCTCCTCGTCTGCCTTCTCCTGCTCCGCCTTACGCTCCCGAATCTTCTCCAGCTTTTCCTTGGGAATCTTCATATTGGCGCTATCACGCAAAAACAGCAGGCTGCCGACAACCAATGCGAATGCAGCGAAAAGAAATAGCCAGCCAATGAGCGG
>JAJUHY010000237.1 GCA_029265735.1 Marinobacter segnicrescens
CGTCAGCACCATAAAGACCGTGTGCCAGAACAGCAACTTGCCGGGGCTGGCCAGCAGGCTACCGAAGATTTCGGCGACGGCATCAGCGTTCTGCCCCGAAAAATCGCCAGCCGCTGAGTTCACGATGTAGGATGCGGACCAGCCACCGATAACGGAGTAGAACGACAGAATGATAAACGCTGCCAGCACGCCGATGATGGCGGAGATGCGCCAGGCTGGATTGCTGAGATTGCGCTCTGCCACCAGTCTCATACTGGCAACCGGGTTTTGACGACCGTTACGGCCGACAAAGACTTCCGCCATCATGATGGGTACACCGATGATGGCAATACACGCCAGGTAGATCAGTACGAAGGCGCCGCCACCGTTTTCCCCGGTCATGTAGGGGAACTTCCAGATATTGCCCAGGCCGACGGCAGAGCCCGCAGCGGCCAGAATAAAGGCCATGCGGGATGACCAGTTGGCGCGACCGGCCAGGTTCGAGTCAGACATAATAATGTCCCGTGATTGTCAGTGGAATTTTAAGAATAGGTCACTGGTCATGGTTTTCCCTGACTTTCCGATGCATTCCCTGTCTGTTACCAGCAATTGGTGCCGGATTTTGCCAGCCCAGGCTTCCCGATACCAGTCACAAGCGCGAGATTGTGGCTGGTGTCCGATCTTATTCCGTAGTATGGGCGGCGACGACGGCCGCCGATTCCTGCCTGACAGGTACTTACTGGCGGGTCAGAAAGCGCGCAACCAGGTCATTCAGACCGCGGGCCTGTTCGCTGATAGCATTGCTGGCCTGGCGGCCACCATCGGCCATCTCCGCTGAAGTTTCTGACAACCCTGCAATGCGTACCACCTGACGATTGATCTCGTCAGAGACCTGACTCTGTTCCTCGAAGGCCGCCGACATGACAATAAAACTGTCGGACATGCGCTCAATGTCAGCAACGATATCTGTGAGAGCGGATTCGGCTTCCCGGACCCGGGCGAGGCCGTCGTTACCGATCCGTTCGCCCTGCTCCATGGCGGCCATAACGTCAGCCACCTGCTCACGGAACGTATCGATCACCTCATGAATGGACAGGGTCGATTCCCGCGTGCGCTGGGCGAGAGCCCGAACTTCATCCGCTACTACTGCAAATCCACGGCCCTGGTCACCGGCACGGGCGGCTTCAATGGCCGCGTTCAGGGCCAGTAGATTGGTCTGGTCGGCGATCTCCGAAATCAGTCTGGTTGCCTCGCCAATCCGCTCGGTGGATTCCCCAAGTCGGCCAACGGAGGCGCCGATAGCTGTGCCCTGCGCCACCAGCTGCTCAATGGCCCGCAGTGCTTCTCCACTGAGGTCCCCACCCCGGTGGGCGAGGTCACGGGTGTGCCGGGCGTCCTCAGCATTCCGATGTACGGTGTCAGCGACTTCCTGGATAGAGGCGCGCATTTCCTCCATCGCAGACGCCACCAGGTCGGTTTCATCCCGTTGCTGCTCCAGCGCTCGCGCACCCGCATCAATCTTGTGGGAGCCCTCCCGGGCCGTCATCAGTAGCTCACTGGCCCGGTCTTCAACCCGTGCCAGTGCGGTGCGAATGCGGGCGCCTTCGCTGATCAGAATCATGCCCATTCTCGCGAGTTCACCGCTTTCATCGGAATAGGTGCGGGCGACCACCGGATCGCAAAAGGCATCTGGCCGTAACTCAATCAGCTTCCTGAGCCGGCGGTTAACAGTGGCCATCTGAAGGAAGCCCCCGGCGGTCGTGCCGGCGACAATCAACGCAACCCCGGGCCAGAATGCTCCCCAGACCAGGGCAACAAGACTGGTCGCCAGAGGCAGGACCAGCGGCCAGCCGGCACGTACCATGGAACGTACATGAGTGGCCGCAGACAAGGGCGGCTGGCCCGCATTTATCCGGGCATACAACCGCTCCGCCCGCGCGATCTCCTCTCGCCTGGGCTCGACGCGCACAGATTCGAACCCGGTCATCTGGCCGTTCTCAAAAATTGGTGTCACGTAGGCACTGACCCAGTAGTGGTCGCCGTTCTTGCAGCGGTTTTTTACTACCCCCATCCACGGCCTGCCCGCGCTGATGGTCTCCCACATGGTCTTGAACACCGCCTGGGGCATGTCCGGATGACGGATGATGTTATGGGCCTGGCCAATGAGTTCCCGACGAGTGAACCCGCTGATTTCCTCAAAGTCATCATTACAGTGAGTAATGACCCCTTTGAGTGTGGTTGTACTTATCAGCCGACTCCCGGGTTTCATCCGGGCTTCACGCTGGGTAACAGGGCCGTTATTGCGCATGGGCAGGATCCTGACAGGCAAGGCTTGCAGACAAGCAGTATGGGCTTCGGGTATCGACCACAAGCCAGATGACTTTAATCAATTCCGCAGGAATTCTAACGATTGCAGATAGCAATAGATGTAATGAAATGTCACTGGTCTTTGCACGAGGTTATCCTGCAGAGCAGAAAAGCAGAGATCAGGTGGCTATTCCGCTCGCAGCACGTGGGCGGAAGCGGGCATTGAGCCAGAGGGAAAACGCGATAACCGCTCCGCCAACCACCAGCCGGACCAGATCCGCATCCTGGTTCCAGATCAGCCGGTTAACCAGCAGCCCCGCAGGCACCAGCACGTTGTTCATTACCGCCAGCGTACCAGCATCCACCTGGCAGGCACCCCGGTTCCACAGATAAAGACCAAGGCCGGAAGCCGCAGCCCCCAGCCAGATCAGAATGCCCCACTGCAGCCCGGTCGCCGGCAGCATGTTGGCGTCGCCAAAAATCATAAAAGAAGGTGCAGCGATGAGCAGGGCGCCAAAGAAGAAATAGCCGAAAGTGCGCCACGCCGGTACCGGTAACGGGAACGCCCGCATCAGATGCTTGTAGCCCACCTGGCCGGCAGCGAAAGTAATGTTGGCAACCTGGAGTAGCAGGAACCCGGTCAGGTAATCCTGACTGAGGCCGTCATAGCGGATAATTCCGGCCCCCAGTGTTGCCACCGCAGCAGCCAGCAGGGCTACCGGCGAGAAGCGGCGGTACAGGGCGTCGTCGATGAGAGTCACGTATAAGGGCGTGAACACCGTGAACAGCAGAACTTCCGGCACGGTGAGATAGTTGAATGAACGGTACAGGCACAGATAGGTGATACCGAACTGCAGCGCACCAGTGACCATGATGCCCAGCTTAAGCCGCCCTGGCACACCTGCCCAGCGGGTGACCGGCAAAAACAGCAATGCCGCCAGCAGAACCCGGCTGAGGACCGCGAAATCACTGTCAACGTGACCGGCCAGGAACTCTCCGATCAGGCTGAAGGAAAACGCCCATAGTATCGTGACCAGTATCAGCAGTGTCATGGTATCCGCCCGTATTCTTTACCGGGCGGCACTTTACCATAACCGGGACAGGCGGGGGCCTCGCTCAGTGTACCAGCGACGCCCCCGACAGATCCGGCATCTCGTGGGCAATACCCTTGTGACAGTCAATACAGGTCTTGTCCCCACTGGCCAGGCTGGTGGAGTGAGCACGGGATGCGCGCTGGTCCTGAAGAGTAAGATCCATGGACTCGAACTCGTGGCAGTTGCGGCACTCCAGTGAGTCATTGGCTTTTAACCGGTTCCATTCTCGCTGAGCCAGCTCCAGCCGCTTGGCTTCGAATTTCTCTTCCGTATTGATGGTGCCGAAGATCCAGCCCCAGACTTCCTTGGAAGCCTGCATCTTGCGGGCGATCTTGTGGGTCCAGCCGTGGGGCACGTGGCAGTCAGAACAGGTGGCCCTTACGCCGGAGCGGTTACTCCAGTGGATGGTACCCTGCAATTCATCATAGGGATTGGACTGCATTTCATGACAGGCGATGCAGAACGGCTCGGTATTGGTTACCTCCATCGCCGTGTTAAAGCCGCCCCAGAAGATGATGCCTGCAATAAATCCGCCCAGGGTCAGGAAGCCCAGGCTGAAATGCAGGCTGGGCTTTCGCAGCAGATCCCAGTAGCGTCTGAGCCAGGCCTTCATTGACTACCCTCCCGCATGCGCCGGATGAC
>JAJUHY010000315.1 GCA_029265735.1 Marinobacter segnicrescens
CACTCCGGAAACCCGTTACCTGGCCGGTTGCCCCATTACCGAGCAGATGTTCTGGGTGCCCCAGGCCGGGAATATCGGCCTGGGTGTGAGCATTGTCAGCTATGCCGGGCAGGTGCAGTTTGGCGTTGTGGCGGATGAGGCCATTCTGGCCAACCCCCATGAGTTTCTTGATGACTGCCTGTCTGAACTGGACCAGCTACCGGGTGGTCTTTCCACGTAGTCGTACTTCCAAAGTTTCATTTCAGATGCCTCCCAAATGAGCAGAAAACCTGCTCGCTGGAAGCATTCCCCCCTGTTGTTGCATCACCGACCATGGAAATCAGGCGTCAGACCTCGCCTGGAGCGATCGGATAACCGGTCCTCTTATCCCAGATTTCCAAAAAAACAACCGGGGGATGTATGAAAAACAACAACTTCAGAAAGTCAGGGTTGGCCATTGCCATGATGGCGGCCATGGGAGCCAGTGCCGGAGCCAATGCGGCCATTGAACTGTACAATGAGGACGGCACCAGCTTTTCGGTGGATGGCTACTTCAATGCGTTTTACGTGAACCGTGATGACAAAGTCGCTGACGTGCGCAATTCCGACGTCAAGATGGGTTTTTTGCCGAACACCATCGGCTTCAATTTCAGTAAGGAGATGGGCGACCTGACACTGGGTGGCCGTTCATCGTTCTGGAGCACCATCAACGACAGCCTGCAGTCGCCGACCGACACCGCAATCGATGTGCGTCAACTGTACGCAACGGTGGATGGCAGTTTTGGTCAGGTCCTGATTGGTAAGGATTTCGGCCTGTACGCCCGTTCCAATATATTCCTGGATGAGATCCTGATGGGTTTTGGTTCTCCGGGTGCAGCCACAGGCGGCGTGTCTTTCGGCAATATCCGCACTGGTTATCCTTACCCGAACCCTTCCGCCCAGATCACCTATCGCACACCGGATATGGGTGGCCTGAAGGTGGCGGCGGGTATCTTTGAGCCGGCCGACACTACGCCCACGCCGGGCGCCCAGTCGGAGCAGTCTGCTCCGCGTTTCGAGGCGGAAGTCACCTACAGCGCTGACCTGAACGGCGTGGCCCTGACGGGGTGGGTAAATGGTCGTCACCAGCGCTCAGAGAACGCCACTACCAACACTAAAATAGATAGTCGTGGTGTTGGGTATGGTGTGAAAGCGGCTGCGGCCGGTCTGTCCCTGACCGCTTCAGGCTTCACTTCCAAAGGCGACGCGCCGGTTCTGATTACTGATGGGGCTCTGGCCTCTGAAGAAGACGCTGATGGCTACCTGGTTCAGGCTTCCTACACCCTGGGGGCGAACCGCTTTGTGCTGTCTTACGGTGAAACCGATTCCGATCAGGGCAATTTCGAGACCGAGAACACCTCTGTGGCCGTGTTCCATGACGTCAACAGCAACTTCAAGCTGGTGGCCGAATACAACATGTTCGAGCGGGAAACCAAGTCTACCGGTGTGAAAACCGAAGACGCCAACACTCTGGCACTGGGTGCCGTTGTGATGTTCTGAGGAGCTTCGCTCCTGTCTATGGCCTTGCAGGTAGCCGGCAGGAAGCCGGTGCGCCTGCGATGGCCGTCTCAGACTAAAGTGCCGGTTTGCTCTTGCCAAAACCTGGCTGCGTCACCGGACATTGATTCAAGGGGTGAATAATCAATGGCTTACGGAAGATTTGGCGCGCCGATAAAGTGCACTGAAGTCTCATTGGCTGGTGGTTCAGGAGGCGTAGAATCGTTATCAGATTCCCGTATTCCGAGCAGGCTACCGATGACGCCAGTCAGGCAGTTACCCGCAGTGCGAGTCGCCAGTTCCAGCGTCCGCAAGCCCGAGCTGGCTGCCGCTGAACTTGCCGAACAGCTTGTGCACGACAACCTGGGTTGCGTGCTGTTTTTCTGCTCTGTTGAGTATGACCTGCAGACACTGGGTCCCGCTCTGCAGAGAGCTTTCTCTGGTGTGCGCGTATACGGTTGCACCTCGGCCGGTGAGATTACCGAGCAGGGATACGACCGGGGCTGCATCAGCGCCATCGGGTTTGATGCCCGTTACTTCGCCATCGATTGTGCTTTGATTCGGCAGCTGGATCGATTCACCCTGCAGGACGCCCAGGGTGTCATTGACCAGATGCTGACCACCTGCCGGGATGCCAACCTGGCGCCGGTCAAGGGTAATACTTTCGCGATTACCTTACTGGACGGGCTTTCCAGCCGGGAAGAGCTGGTGCTGGCGACCCTCAACGCGGCTTTAGGCACAATCCCTCAGTTTGGTGGTTCTGCGGGGGACGACGAACGCCTGGCCGATACCCACGTTTATTACGATGGGGAGTTTCACTGCGGGGCGGCCACCGTCATGCTGGTCAATACCCCGCTGGATTTCCGGGTGTTCTCGACCCACCACATGGAACCGCTGGATGAAAAACTGGTGGTTACCCGGGCCTGCCCGCAAAGCAGAACCGTCTATGAGTTGAATGCAGAGCCTGCGGCCGACGTTTATGCGCGGATGGTCGGGGTGTCGCCGGAGCAACTGGACCGCAAGGTGTTTGCCCTGCGGCCCCTGGGCGTTCGAGTGGGCGGGAACTATTTCGTTCGCTCTATCCAGAGAGTCAATCCTGATCGCAGTCTCACGTTCTATTGCGCAGTGGAGACTGGCATTGTGATGACCGCCATGGCGCCGGGTTCGCTCCTGGGCAGTGTACGAACCCAGATTGAAGCCTCCGAGCGGGTGGTCGGCACACCGCTGGTGACACTGGGGTGCGACTGCTTTTTACGCCGGCTCGAAGCCGAACTGACCGGCCA
>JAJUHY010000222.1 GCA_029265735.1 Marinobacter segnicrescens
CGACCGTAAGGCCAGCGACCTGCTGAAACAGATCGAAGCCCAGGCCGAAACCTTCGCCGATGGCCAGCCGAACGAAGATCTTGGCAAGCGTGCCCTCAGAGCGACCCTGATTCCGCCAATTTCGATGACCCTGTCACTGGCCTTGACCCTGATAACTCTGGTGAAAGTACCCCTCAAGGCCCGGGAGCTCTGGCTGTCTCGTCCCGGCAAGAAGGCAGGCTCTCCGGCCCCGGGACGTCTTGCCCGGGCAGTGCCGCTGGTACTGATTGTTGCTGTGCTGGCCTTGCCACCGGTCGTCGGTGCCATGGTTATCGACAATCCCTACCTGGAAGAAGACGGCGCAGGCCATTATTTCCTGGGCAGAATCAAAGAAAACAGTCATATCGGCACAGCCTGGGCCCTGAACTGGGCCCTTCATGCACAGCCGGTACTGTTGCCCTTGGGGCTGGAGCTGGATCGGCGGTTATCGGTATTCCGTTATTTTGAGTCCGCCGTGCCCCGGCTGGAGCACTGGGATAACGCGTTGGTGACGGTAAGTTCCCGTTTTAATGAGGTTATGAATAAGGCGAATAGCGATGATGCTCACTAACCGGAAGATGTTTCTGGCCTGGCTGGGGCTGGTTGTTGTGATTCTGATGGTACTCATCTTTGGCTGGACCGCCAGTGGGCACCCGTTTGCAGGCTGGCATGATGGCGTGAAATCACTCGCCAGAAATGTGCACTATGTGCTGGCCCCTGTCGCCGGCGATGCGCCAGAGCAGGAAAGCAGGCTCGATAACGGGATGGTGAAACTGACGGTAGACGTCAGCCCGGCCCATGCAAGGGTAAGAGTGATGAACATCAGCCCCTTCTATCAGCCGGGTATGGAACTGGCGCCCGGTTCCTATGATATCGAGGTGTCTGCACCTGGCTATAAGACCCAGCGGCGATGGGTGTCCATATCCGGTCGGAGCGCGACTCCGGTTTTCCGGCTCAGCAACTGATAGGAGGCCTCGATGAGTCAGCTCACTATAAAAGCACCCTCTCATCAGTACGACGACCAGGTCAGGTCCGGCGTTGATGAGCTGATGAATCATTATTTCAATACCCGGATTGCCAGCGAACTGAAAGTCAGCAATGTGGAAACCGGCATCGCGGAAATCCGCTTCCACAAGACCTGGAAGCTCGATACCCGGACCCATCATGAAACCCGGACCGGTCAGTTGAGCGGGCAGAACTACCATTCCCTGAGCGATTGCCAGCAGGCCGTCAGCCGGACCTGCGACCTCATAGAAAGCGGCTTTGACACCACTTTTACCAGCGCCCTGGAATCCTTTGTGGCGGGTTCCCCGACACAGGCGACCTGGCAGCAGACCTGTGACCTGGGCCGGCACGGCACCGTCTTCCAGCATGTTCACAGCTGTAACACCTGTGGCGGCCGGGGGAGCAATACCTGCTCCAGCTGTTCCGGCCAGGGCCGCTGCCAGTGCAACTACTGTTACGGGCAGGGCCGGACGTCCTGTGGCACCTGTGGTGGCAATGGGCAGACCGGGTCCGGTCAGTACCGGACGTATTGCGGCAGCTGCGGCGGCAGTGGCCGCGCCAACTGTCATTCCTGCTTTGGCAGCGGCCAGTCCCAGTGCGGTAACTGTGGCGGGCGGGGCGAACACGCCTGCTCCCCGTGTGATGCAACCGGCTACTTCACCGAGCGTTACACCATCAACGTGCATGGCATCAGTACCTTGCAGGTAACCCTGCCAGCTGACCTCGGGCAATGGCAGAGGTCTTACATGGCCGCCGCCATCAACGGAGACGTGGAGTGGGCCAGTCTGAGTGCGGCCTGTTTCCTGGATGCCACCTCCATTCTGAGAAACGCGGATGCCTACCCGATCCGATTCGAGATCCAGGGTACGCTGCCCTTCACCGAGGCCCGACTGGGCCTGAGAGGCACGACCAGTGAGGCGTACTTTGTGGGTGAAAAATGCCATGTCTTCCAGCTGGGAAATCTGGGAGATGCGGTGTTTGTGCCGCTGGCGGAGTCACTGACCGATCCGGAAGACCAGGATAGCCTGCAGACAGTTCTGGGCACCCGGGCTGCGGAGCAGATACTGAGCGCTCGCAGCGAGCCCGTGCGGGCAGAAACCAGCGTACTTCGCCGGGCCGGAATTATCGGCCAGGATGCGGTGACGTCGCTGCTGAAGCGTTACCACGCCATCAGAACCCACATGAGCGTCAGTCGCTCCAGCCACACCCTGAAGTCCTGGGTTCGCAAGAGCATCAAGTACAGCGTCGTTTTCCTGGTGCTGATCGGTCTGCTGGATGCCTTGTATGGCAACTACCCGGCGTGGGAAAAAACCGGCCTCAACAGGCTTTCGCTCTGGATAACGGATCTCCCAGGCTTCCTGCTGAGCCTGAGCTACGATCTCGTTCTGGAAGCGCCGCTGGCGGTGAAAGGGACGTGGCTCGCAGCCTGTGTGGTGGCCTACCTGGTGGCGTTGCCGCTGTTGCTGTCACGGCGCAAGATGACCAAAAAGCGTTTTTTCCTTGGGCTGCTGGTCAGCCATCTGATTCTTGCGGTTCTTCTTTTCTGCTTTAACGACTTTATAAACGTGGTAAACCAGACCGCTCCGCAGCTGCCCGGGCTTCACCAGCTGGCAGCGGGTTTGATCCGCAGCCTGCTACTGCTTCCAGAAGCCATCGTGGTAGGGCTTCTGCTGGGTATGTTGCGGCTGCGGTTGCGTAATGACGCGCAGTTGAAGAAGTTCGTCACCGCGGTTGGGTCAAAGCCGTTGCTGGAGGATCTGGGTTACCGGGCCTGAAACGTGCCAGTTAGACCAATGGTGCCTCCCGCGCTGTGGCGTGGCTTGCCGGGTTATTCAGCAGCTCAGGCGATTGCCCGGGCCCGCGTCTCCTGCCAGGCCAGCAGGGCATCCACACACAGGAACGCGGCGAGGCTGACCCCAAACACCGGGGTAAACCAGCCCAGGGCGACGGTGACTGCGGCCAGTAGCAGTTTTGCCTTCAGCGGAACCTTGCGCAGGTCGCTCCACAGACGGCGGGTCGCGATCCGCTGGCTGACTGACCGGGTGGGCCTGCGCCGCCACCACATGCGGTAACCCAGCAGAATAAGGACGCACAATCCCAGGGCGCATGCGGCGACAAAAATCTGGTTGGGCAGGCCGAACAGAATTCCCATATGGGCGTCGATGCCCCAGCGGGTGAGCTTGGCTGCCAGGGGAAAGTCAGCAAACATTACCTGATCCACCACCTCCAGCGAGGCCGGATCGATGGCCACGGTATCTACCTGGGTCGGCCAGCTGCGGTCAATTTCTCCGGCGGTCCAGGCTCTGTCCGGTCCTGATGCCGGTTTGATCTCAAGTCTGGCGGCATCAATGCCGGCTGCTCTGGCTCGGGTAAGTACGGCATCATACAGGGCTCCGTTGTCACTATGACTCGCGAACACCGCTGATACAGAATGGCCTGCATGAGCCTCCGGGTGACTCGCGCCGGGAGCGGAAAAACGGGTCAGATCGGTATTGACCGCCGGTGTGCCCCAATCGAGTGCCGCCCGCAGCTCAGCGATGTTGTCTCCGGCCCAGCGGGACCAGGTCAGCCCGGTGATGGAAAAGAACAGGAACGCCAGTAGCAGCACAACGCCGATCCGGCTGTGCCACTGTCGGAGCTGGTCCCGTCCCCTGGTATTCCCCGAATTTTGACGTCGCTGCCACCATAGCAACAGCCCGCCCAGGGCCACCAGCCACAGCCAGGAAGCCGCCAGTTCGCTGTAGTAGCGCCCGGCTTCCCCCAGATGCAGATGGCGATGCAGATAGTCAATCCAGATCCGCAAGGGCAGGGTGCCACTGGTGCCGTACACCACAAGCTCGCCGCGGACCTCCAGACTCACCGGATCCACAAACACTGCCTGGTGTTCATAGGCCGGCAGTCCCTCAACCCGGAACATGATGCGACTGGTCTCACGGGGTCCCGGGGAGGGACGTACCGCAGCCAGCACTGGCCCATCACCCAGATGGCGCCGCGCTGCCGCACTCTGATCGGCGAGGGGGCGTGGCTCGCCCAGGGTCTGCGCTGTGAGTTCGGTCTGATAAAGCCAGCTTTCCAACTGGGGTGTCAGGGCAAAGAGAGCGCCGGATAAGGCAGCGATAAATATGAAGGGCCCCACCAGCACACCGGCATAGAAATGCAGTCGGGCAAGCAGAGGAAAACCCCAGCTGAGCGGTTTATAACGTTGATGAGATGCTTGAGAAGCTGGGCTATCCATAGGTTCAGGGTCATCCATGTTTGGCTCGTTAGCACAACAACATTACTGTTGTGTGACCTTGCTC
>JAJUHY010000160.1 GCA_029265735.1 Marinobacter segnicrescens
ACCCTTGCCCAGAATGGGCAACGGACTGGCAGTGGATGAAATGATGATATCTACATCTGCAAGATGGTCCGGGATATCCGACAGCACAATGCCCAGGCCACCATGGGCCTCGGCCAGCTTCTGCCCCCGCTCGATAGTACGGTTGGCAATAATGAAATCCCTGACACCGGCTTCTGACAGATGGCGGGCGACCAGCTCAGTGGTCTGCCCCGCGCCGATCAGCAGCGCCCGGTTGCGGGACAGGTCGGAGAAAATATGACGGGCCATGCTCACCGCCGCGTAGGCGACAGAAACCGGATTCTCACCGATGGCGGTTTCCGTACGAACCCGCTTGGCCACGGAGAAGGTATGCTCAAACAGACGTGAAAGGAACGAACCGCTGGCACCGTGTTCCCGCGCCAGGGCATAGGCATCCTTTAACTGACCAAAAATCTGGGGCTCACCGAGCACCATGGAGTCCAGCCCGGCCGCCACACGCATCATGTGGCGAACCGCTTCACTGTCCCGGTAGATGTAAATGGAGTTTTCCAGGTCTGCAGCCGCAACGCCGTGGAAACCCGCCAGCCAGCGCAGTAGCGTTGGCGCGCAGTCATCGTCGCCGGCAAGATACAGTTCGGTACGGTTACAGGTGGAAAGAATGGCCGCCTCACTGGCACCCGTCGCCACCCGCAGCTCACGGAACGCAGCCGGCATGAGCTCCGGCGTAAACGCTACCCGCTCACGGATTTCCAGCGGCGCCGTGCGATGGTTAATACCCAGTGTGATTAAAGCCATAATGAACGAGAAGACTCCGAGACCGGTCCCGTAGAATAAGAGTGAACTTGACGTGTATGAAGACTATTTTACCGGCGCGGCCGCAGGTTCGCCAGCCGGCTTGATATTTCTGGCACAATCCTGTGGAAAATCCTCATACGTTCAAGTCTCTTAAGAACTCGGAATCATGCTGTTCCGGGACTACTTTATCAGGGCTCGATGAGGACGAAAATCACGCCAAAAAACAGAAACAAGAAAAGACCACCAATTATGCCAAACGCCATTATCTTCTCAAATGCGTTGGCGCGGGCTTTAACGTTCAGATGCGGGTAGATCAATCGAAACGTCTCGGAGCGCCGCACCCAAGGCAACACGATAGCCCAGGCAAAAAGGCCCGTGTTCAGAAAGCCGAAATCCAGTGTGCCGGACTCTACCTGAAGTACTCACTGAGCCCGGTCCGGGCATCGCGTGAGCCCGGACCGGGGAACATCCTGCCCTTACATTCCGTGTTTAGCCGGATCTACCTTTGACAGCACTTCTGTCCAGTAGAGTTCCGCCAGGGCTTCCTTACTGTCGACGTCCTGGACCAGATCTACCCATTTTTCGAGGATCGTCCGGAACTCTGCCAGCATTTCAGCCCCGTTAGCGACGTTGTGACGCTCCTTGTAGTACTGGGCAATCACGTCCATGTCCTTAAGGACAAACTCACGGGTGGCGTCCGCCAGATCCTGGGACGCCCGGTGGAGGGTAATGCCTTTCTCGGATACAGCCCGGCGCAGGACATCGGCCTCCCGCTCGTGGTAGACGTAAGGTACTTCTGCTGACATGTAGGCGGCAGCGTGCAGCATGGCCCGGCGCTGGTCACTGGTCAGCTTCCGCCAGGCGTCTCTGTTCACGTTCGTCACCGGCGCGCCGGCGAAAATACCGCCAGGCATGTCCGTCGTAATGTGGCGGGTAGCTTCGATGATGCCGAGGTTTTCAAGATCCGGCGCGGAGATGATTACACAATCCACGACACCCTGAGACAGGGCTTCCATGGCCTCGTTGCCGGAGAGAGTGACTGGTGTGGCACCAAAGCTGGTCGCCCAGCGGGACCACTGGGAACCTGCCGCCCGCAGCCGTTTACCTTCCAGATGCGCGACGGTGGTGACCGGCTCGCGGCAGTTGAGCAGGTAGTTTGAGCTTGCTCCGATGCCGGTGAACACCTGATTCTGATTCGCAAACTCGGCATTACAGTTGTCGCAATGGAACAGGATGTATTCCAGCAACGCACCGATGTAGGCCGGCCCCTCTTTGCCCTGAACGGAAGCATCCAGCAGCTGGGTCTGCATGGCGGCTTCCGCCAGCAAGTTGGTGTGAGGGTATTCCGACGGGAAATAAGGACTTAAAAGGTATCCAATATCGGTCATGCCGTCCCGCAGGCCGGCAGACGTCTCCGCAAAATTCAGCAGGGACAGCGGATAGACCCGGACCGTCAGGGTATCGTTGGAGAACTCCTTTACTTTCTCGGCATAGTTCTCTGCAGCCTTCGCGGAATCACTTCCAGGCGGATAGCCGAGAGCATAACGCAGAGTCTGGGCCTGAGCGGTAACACTGGCCAGGGTGCCAGCAAGCAAGGTGGCGGCAAGCAGTCCGGAGAACTTGCGGGTGAAGCGGGACGCTTTGTTTTTATGAATTTTCATACTGGTGCTCCAGATTATTGTAATTAAGGGGTGAGCGAAACACGCAGCGCCTGAAGGCAGGCCAATCGGCCCCGTCATCCAGACACAGCAGCAGGCGATCCGTTTGAAAGTAAAGGTTGTGTTTTGTACAAGCAACAAATTAACCCGAAAATCGTCTAAACCGACGAGTGCGGACGTGCTGTGGTGTCTGAAGCACCGGGCATGGCACTGAACCCGCCCGGTGAGGTTACAGAGTCATTGATTGCACCAGGAAAGCAATCAGTCGTAGTAGTCGCCTTCGTCGTAATAGTTCATTGCCTGATTCAGTTCATCCATAAACGGGCGAACTACTCGCTTGTCAGCGCCTGGCACGCTGCTGAAGTACTGTCTTTGAGTCTCCTGCATCTGACGAACCTGCGCTTTCATTTCTTCGATCTGTTCTTTCGGCATACCGGGCATGGCTTCCATTTGCTCGATCATGGCCTCCATTTCCGGGTTGGGCTGCTCGCTCATTACCGCCATGTGGGCGTTGATTACCCGGATAAACTTGTCGATCCATTCGTCCGCATCACGAAAACCATGCTTGCGGGCCATTTCTGTCAACTTTGCATTTGCCTCGGCATTTCCGCGAATAATCGCCATATCTTCTCGCATGCTGGATTCCAGGCTATCCATGAGCATCGCGGTGGGGTTGCCGCCACCTCCCATCAATGCCTGCATCATCTTCTCCTCCATTTCCGCGTCACGGACTTCCCGGCGCTCGGCCAGTTCCGGTACCAACCGCTCAATGTCCTGTTCAAGAGTGTCGGATTCACTCAGCAGGCTGATGATGTTTCGGACGTCTTTTTCAGTCAGGGTGCTGGCGGCCAGAGACATGCTCCAGGTCATGAGGAAAACAGCCAGATAAACGAGGGGCTTCAGGTATTTCACGGGATCTCTCCTTGATTTGATTTGGCAGACGCAGGACCCACAGGCTGACAGGAACAGCCTGTACAGTCTCAACATCTGTGGCAGCTCATGATGGCATAACCCGACCATGTCTTGAATCGTCAGACGATGTGCTGAAAACCAGAAAGATCCAGCCCCCACCAGACATGCTCAGAAAATAATTTGATATAAGCTTATAACTGTTTATTATTAGCGCTTCAGATCGCGTCGGCTTACGACGGAGCGCAGAGTTCAATCGGAGGTAAAAATGCCCACCATCGCCTGGGAAAGCTTCACCCCCTGGTCTGCCCTTATCGGCGGACTGATAATCGGCCTTGCGGCCGCTATTTTTGTTCTTCTTAACGGCCGTATTGCAGGTATCAGTGGAATACTCGGCAGCCTGCTCACCCCCGTAAAAGGAGAAGTTGCCTGGCGTGTAGCGTTTCTGGCCGGGATGATCCTCACGCCTGTGATCTGGATGGCCATCGGCACCCTGCCCGAAATCAAGGTAGAAGCCAGCTATCCGGTAGTGATTCTCGCCGGTCTGTTGGTGGGTATTGGCACCAGCTATGCGTCCGGATGCACCAGTGGCCATGGTGTCTGCGGTCTTTCCCGGTTTTCCTTACGTTCACTGGTAGCCACCCTCTGCTTCATGGGGGCCGGCTTTGTCACGGTTTACCTGGTCCGCCACGCGTTCGGCGGCTGAGGTCTTTTAAAGGGAATTCCACTATGAAGTACGTACTCTCATCTTTTGCGGCGGGGCTGGTGTTCAGCATAGGCCTCCTGTTTTCAGGGCTGGCCAACCCCGAGAAGGTACTCGGCTTTCTTGACCTGGCAGGCGCCTGGGACCCCTCTCTTGCGCTGGTCATGGCCGGCGCCATAGCTGTCGGCATTTTTGCTTTCGCCATTGCCAGGCAACGAAGCACATCGTTTCTGGGTTTCGACATGCGCCTGCCAACCAAAAACGAAATTTCGACACGACTGATTGTAGGCAGCCTGGTATTCGGTGTCGGCTGGGGCCTCGCAGGCTTCTGCCCCGGACCCGGTATTGTTGCTGTAGGTGCTGGTGAGCCTAAAGGTGTGGTCTACGTTATTTCGATGGTCGCTGGCATGATCCTGTTCCAAATGATCGAACGCCGTCGCCAGGGGAGCGACTACGCTCAGGTGCAGGAAAACTGAGAAAATAGATCTGTTCCGATTCTCCTGGAAAGGAAGGGGCCCAGGCATTCCTGAGAGTGCCTGGGCCCTGGGACGTGCGTCTCTGGTTATTACACCGCCAAGCGCCTACGACGGGTCACGCCAAGCACTGCCAGGGCGCTGAGTAGTAGGGAAATCGTGGAAGGCTCAGGGACGGGAGTGCCTGGTACGCCACCGGGGCCGGTACCTGGCTCGACACTGCCTATACCAGATAGAGTAACCTCTACCGGGTCCGTCATTGTATCAATACAACAGTTCGTACCGGTGAAGAAGTACCAGATGCCGTCGCCGATCACCAGAGGTTCGGTGAACAGCCAGTCATCATAGTCGCCGCCACCGGCATTCCCCGGATCGTCCATATACCCGGTAAGAGTGCCATCGCTGAGCATGTCATCCCGATCGGTATTATTGAGCGTTCCGCTCCACTGCACGGTGTACGGGTTTACTCCATAGCTGCCAGCAGTTCCATCGCCGGAGATAGTCAGGCCACCGTTTGCGGAACAGAGAATGCCTTCACTACATGGAAACGTCTGGTTGCCATGCCAGTGCTCATTCCAGAGGGTGACCGTACCATTCCCATTGTCAGTCCAGCCAAAGGTTACAGTATGG
>JAJUHY010000247.1 GCA_029265735.1 Marinobacter segnicrescens
CCGCAATGGCATCGATGGCGTTGTAGTCGCACCGCTCTTCCGCAAGGAAACTTTCCGCAGAATCTACCAGTACGTTATCGTCGCTCATAAACCGGCGGCCCAGTAATGCCGGATAAGTGAAGTGGCTCCGATCCGTCAGAGAGAACTGGGTTTCGTGCATTTTGCCGGCGATGCAGAACTCCATTCGTACCACATAACGTTTCTGGGAAGGAGCTCCCTTGCGTTTGATAAGCACGGTTCGTTCCAGCGGGCGCTCGAATTCCAGCACAATGCCCTGGTTTTCCGGCGAGTCGATATCGTTATGATCGTCCAGCGGCAGGCGGAACCTGACCCAGTCCTCGCCGTCTTTCTCGAATTCTTCAACATCCGTGGCATGGAGCGACGACGTCTTTGCTCCGGTATCCAGGCGGGCCTTCATGCGCAGTCCGGTGTCTTTCATGACCACCCACTCCACGAAACCCAGGCGTTCGGGTTCTTCTTCTGTTGTGTTGGCCGTTGAAGCCGTTGCGATGGTGGGGAGTGTAAAGCTGATAAGGGCAAACAGACCGAAAACACGATTCCGTACTGAGACGGCAGAAATCATTGAGCGAGTCCTCCTCAGGTGTCACATAAGCGGAGTCAAGGCCGCTGACTGACACCGAATTTTACGTGACGGCAGTCTCATAGTTCAGTTTCAGTCCTGTAATTTCGGTGGCGTGATTAATGAGGCAGTGCTGGGATCGCCCGGCTTCTGACCGCGGCGGAGCCGGTTTTTTACCCAGTCCCTGCAAGGTTTCTCTACCCACTCATAGGTGCATCGTGACAGGGCGATGATCAGGATCAGCATGACGGTATTCAAGCCTACCGACACCCAGCCGGTCGGCGCCTTGGGGTCTATGCCGAGGATAAACTCGAACATGTTGGAGACGCCAAACTGAACCAGACGATGCATCATGTAGATCGAAAATGACCAGACGCCGATCAGACGGATCAGATTGATGTCCAGTACGCGGCTGACAAGTCCCCCACCCTTTGCCGCGAAAATGAAAATCATCGCAGCAAAGCTAAGGATAGCTGCAATGATAATCAGATAGTTATTATCGGACGCGCTTACAAACGCCAGCATAAAGGCAAAAGCAGTGACTTCCAGAACCGTGAGCATGGATGCGGAAAAGCGATCAGGCGTGCCATATCGCCTCAGCCGGAACACAAAAACACCCAGATAAAAGGCCGCCAGGCACCGGATCAGGCCAAAGTCATGGGTGATCTCCAGTTCATTCGGCCTGATGCCGAGAAAGATCAACCCATAAAGCCCAACCGACACGGCCAGCGGAATCCATAGATGACGGCTCCGGTCCACCGTGACGGTAGTGATAAAAAAGACGATATAGGCGAAGAACTCCGTACTGATACTCCAGCTGGGTTGGTTCCAGCTCAGGGAATCGTTGACACCGAGGCCGTGAATCAGAAAGAGGTTGGTCAGAAAGGTATACAGGTTGTTTTCATCCAGCTGGCTGGTTCCACCGAAACCGGTTTCGTACAGGTACTGCTTGATCAGCACATAAGGCAGCCACAGCAGCAGCGTAAACAGATGGATCGGATACAGCCGGCCCAGGCGCAGCGCCACGTATTCACCAAAGCCCATGCCGCCGCGGATCTTCTCACCGTAGGCATAGGCCATGACAAAGCCGGACAATACAAAGAACAGATCAACAAACAGATAACTGTTCGCAACGATGGCTACGGAAGCTTCAGAGAAACGGAAAGGCGAGTGATAGAGCACGACCATAATGGCCGCAAGCCCTCTTAAGGATTCCAGTCGGGTAAACATGCCCTCACTCACTGGGTGGTGAACTCCGTTCAACCAGCGCTACTGATCTGTGTGGAGGGCCCGACGGGACTTCTGTATCAGGTGCTCCAAAAACCGGCGTGATCCTTTGGTGAACGAATCGGCAAGCGCCCCGCTGCCGAAACCCGCAGCTTACCAGACTGTTCGCAGCTGTCATCTGTCTGTATTGTGGGCAGGTGCTTATTCAAGATCGGCGGCTTTCACTGAACGCAAGGAGATCGGGGAAAAAAACCAGGAAGCGGGCCTCGAGCTCATCATCCATGGGACGGATCTCCTCTATAATGCCGGCGAACCGGTGCTGGAAGCGGATCCGCTGTGCCACCCGGTCCATGGCGGCGCCGACTTTATTCAGGTCCTGATAGGCCCGGAACCAGTCGTGGGAAACCATACTCCGGGTGACCCGGGCCATATCGGCCGGCATCAGATCAACCCCCTGCTCCAGATCCCGGTATAGCTCATGAATAAACTCCTGCTTGTCCCCATGGCCGAAGCTGGTCCAGTGGCGCAGCAGGTAGTGGTCAAACAGGATATCCAGTGCGATGCCGGCAAACCGTCGTCGCTGGGCGGAAAACAGCGCTTTACATGCCAGCACTTCAGGATGACTGTCGGTAAAGGCATCAATGGCCCGGTGATGCTCCAGCCCTGCCCTCACGGGCTTTGGCAGCTGGCGCTCATCCAGTCCCCGGGCAAAGTCCCCGAGCAGGTTGCCTACCCGGGACTCTACCGTTGGTCTGGCGAGGTACAGGTGTGCGAAGTGATTCACAGCGCCAGGTGTTTACGCAATACCCGTCCGATGGCGTGAATCTGTTCCAGGCACACGGCGTGGTCCATGGGATAGGTCTGATACTCAACCGTATAGCCCATGCTCTGCAGGCGCGCTACGGAATCCCGGCCCAGAAACCCCGGCACCATGGCATCCTGGGTGCCATGATAGACATGAATGGGTATATCCCGGTTGGCGTCAGAACAGGTCACCGAATCCGCGGTGGCGAAGTAGGTTGATAACGCCAGAATGGCCCCCAGACGTTTCGGATAGCTCAGCCCCAGCTCGTAGGCCACCGCCCCACCCTGGGAAAATCCGGCGATTATGATCCGCTCCGGCTTCACGCCCCGTTCAGTTTCCTGCTCGACCAGCGCCGCAACCGCCGCCGCAGATGCCACCAGCTGGTCCTTGTCCACGGTACGACCGAGTTCCAGCGATTTGATGTCATACCACGCCGGCATACGAATGCCGCCGTTGATAGTCACCGGCAGCTCTGGCGCATGGGGGAAGATAAATCTTATGGCGGCGTCACCGGGCAGGCCCAGTTCCGGTACCACTGGCTCAAAGTCGTGGCCGCTGGCCCCGAGGCCATGGAGCCAGATCACTGACGCGTCGGGATTCGCCCCGGTGTCGACCTGAATGTACTCCAGTTGTTGCATGTTAACTCCCCGTTTTATCAACAATCCCGTGGCCGGCATGGCGGGCAGACAAAGAACTGATGACTGGATTAGCATACATCGCCAGCAGATAGGGGCGGGTCGCCTCGTCACAGGCCGCGACTCGCCTGTTCAGCTCTTCTCTGGCGGCATCCAGTTCCGCCGGGGCCCAATTTCCTGCTGTCGCCACCTCTTCACGCACCTGCTCAGGCGACTCCTTCGCCGATGTCGCGCTGCTCTGCATATCATAGGCTACCAGGTTGGACGCATGCAGGTGATAGTTCGCGTGAATCTCGCTGTCAATCAGGGTCGCCAGATCCTTCGCATTGTCGGGCGCGTCGGCAATAGGCTGGCCGAAATGGACGTGGACATGGCCCTTGAAGCCAGTCAGCCCCTTGACGATCTGCTCGGTGTCTTCATTTTCAGCCTTGGTATAACTGCCGGTACGGTCCCGGGTTTCCAGTTCACGTGCCTTATCGGCGTCACAGGGGTCGTACTCGTAGGCAATGGAGACTGGCACAATCCGCAGCCGGTTCATGGCCTCCGCAAAGTCGAGCCCTTCTTTTTTCAGGCTCATATAGAACATCTTTATGATGGCAGGATCGGTAAGATCAACCCCATCCTTGGCCCGCCCTTCCCGCTGCGCGATCCA
>JAJUHY010000134.1 GCA_029265735.1 Marinobacter segnicrescens
CAGAAGCGCTCGAAGCGTTTATAGATCATGACCCGGCTCATGAGTGCTTCCTCCCCCTGAAGATAACCCTTGCCGCGATATGGGCCAGCACTCCCAGCAGCGTCATCACGACGACCAGCCAGCCAATCCGGTCCAGCCAGGAGTTGCCGCTGTGTCCCGGCATGTAGATACCACCGATTCCCGCCAGGCGGCTTTCCGCGCCATGGCAGGAACCACAACGCAGGGCCTGCTCAGCAGGCGGCACCATGTGGGTTATGGGCCAGTACATTTCCGTTTCCACGAAGTCATACTCACCGCTGAAAGGCCGGCCGGACATCTCGCTGCCGGCCTGCAGTGCGTTCGGCCAGTTGAAATTGCTCCACAACGAGGTGTCATCAGCACCGAATACGTGGGTAACCAACAAGGTGTTAAGCTGGGTGTCGAACGGCTGCTTGCCACGCATCAGCTTGAAAGGCCAGATGCGGGAAGCCGGGTCGTCAGCACTGCCGTCAATGCGATTGATCTCAATGGGTTCACTGGACAGGTCCAACTCGTCTTCCAGCAGGGTGTACTCTACCGTGCCGTCGAACCAGGCGTAGTGGGGCACCACGTTTTCCTCGTGGCGAAAATCACCCTTGGTGCTGAGATAGCTCACATGGCCGCTTTCGTCATATTCGGTGATGGGATTGCCGTCATCGTCCAGCCTGCCGGCGGTTGACCAGTCCCACCACATCTTGGTGGGCACCCCGCCCCGGGCGAACTCGGGCACGTGGCAGGTCTGGCAGGCCAGCTTGTCCACGTGGTCGTCAAGCTTGGGTTTGTCATGGGGCTCAAAGCCGTGGCAGGACTCGCAACTTGCCCGGCTCAGGTCGGTGTGGCCCGGCACATCAATACCCAGTGTGTCCTTCGCGGTGGCCTGGTAACGGCTGCCGGAGACATTATGGCCCCAGGTGGAGTGGCAATCGGCGCAGGCAAAGTCCAGCCCGTCGGGCGACATATGCACATCCAGGGATCGCGGCGGGTTCACCAGCGACGAGTCAAGATCACCGTGTTTCACCCCGTCACCGCCACCACCATAGAAGTGACAGCTGCCACAATTCTGGCGGTCGCTGGCTCCCACATTCTGGGCGATATGTGGCAGATCGGGAGGCTGCACCATCTTGCCACTGCCGCCCGGCCACTCCCTGGGTTTGTCGGTGGGCAGGCCGGCGAGGGTGGGAAACTTCCAGTAATCACCCGTGGTGTCGTGGCAGACCAGGCAGTCAACGGCAGAATCTTCCGATGGCGGGGGCTGGTTCATATCCGTCCAGCCGTAACCCACGTGGCAGGAGGTGCAGCGGGGTTCATTGGTCACCACCATTCCGCAGAAGCTGTTGATCACGTTCCGCTTGCCCAGCTGTTGGCCGGTTTCCGGATGGTCGTAGGTCCAATTCCAGTGGGTGGTTTCGCGGATCTGGTTTGCAGCTTCGTTGTGGCAGCCCAGACAGGCTTCGGTCACTTCCTGCGCACTGTTGAACGGCCCCTGCAAGGCTTCGAACTTGCTGTGGTCTGCCGTGGGCGGTGACCGTTCCGCCCCCAGTACAACGGAACTTGCCGTCGCCATCAGACAGGCCAGCATCATAATGCGCCAGCGTTTACCCACCCTGGTTTCGTGCGATTCCATGATTCCCTCCTTCGAGCTGATGCTTCCCCATACCGGGGAGCTCACGCCCGTTATTCACCACGGCGGTGTTCTTATCATTCTTTCACGCCACGCATTTCTGACGTTGATGAGGATCAACCCGCCCCTTAATCATAGTCGTACTTCTAGTCAGCCATGGTCAGCACCACCAAAATGCAGCCGGTTGAGCCGGATAACCAGCCAGATCGTTAACCCCTGCAGCATCAGGGCGATGACCGTCAACGCCCAGTAGCCAAAACTAAACTGCTCAAGGGCACCGAACCCGACCAGCCCGGCATTTATAAAGAAGTGCATCATTACCGTGAGCGCCACGCCCGGGCAGACCAGTGCATAGGCACCCGCGGACTTCTCCGTCCCGGTAACAAACCGGGAAAAGTAACGGTACCGGGAGAGCACCACCCAGCCCAGCAGGCCGAACACCAGCTGGGCACTGAGGAACGTGATCAGCATGGTCATGGCCTCTACCCCGCCGGCCCCCGACTCGAAATGGCCGTGCAGCCCATGGGTCTGCCGTAAAAGCGTAATGCTCAGAGTGGTCAGAATGGGTACGACAATCCACAAACTCGGAGCGGTAGATGGGTCAGCCCCCTGCTCCAGCATGGCGCGAAATCCAAGCACCACCTGTATCCCGCCAATAATAAACGCCAGCACCATAAAGAAGCTGGAAAGCACCAGGCTGAAGGCGACCGTCACAGTGTTCTGGCTCATCGCTGCGGGCGCTGCCAACCCCACGGCGATCATGGCGCTGGCGAAGGCAGGCATGAGCTGCCCCAGGTTGTTGTTACGCACGCAGTCGAAACCGCCACCCACCAGCACCCGGCCCCAGAAATCCCTCAGCAGCGCGAGCGCCCAGTAACCCACCAGCACAAAGGCAAGCAGGGCGAGCGGGAACAGCCACTCAACCACCGACCAAAGCCCCGGCACAAAGGTCAGACCGATGATAAACCCGACATTGATACTCATAGCGACCGTCAGTGGCCCTGCCAGCAACTGGGTTTCCGAGTTACTGTTGCGCAGCTCCTGGTAGGCCGGCGTGCTGCGAAACCGGGCGTACTGCCGCAGGTTCCAGACCAGGAGGTGGATGTGAAGGGCAGAAAACAGTGAAACACCTGTCCAGGCCCCCAGCACTGCAAGCTTGATCAACAGGCCGCCGTCTGCCAATGCGGCAACGGCATCCTCAAACAGCGGCACCGGGGCACCGGGATGTGGCAGCCAGAACATCAGCCACATAAAGAAAGAAACCGACAGGCCCCCCGCCCCGAGGGCCGCGAGGAAATAGGTGGGCACCCACCCGGAGTCGTCAACCCTGGATAATCGATAGAACATGTTACTTCCCCTCTCTGTTGACCCGTCTGGTCAGGCCTTTGAAAGAACAATTACAACCGCCACAAGCACGCCCCCGGCAAGCAGGCTAGTGCCTGTCCATGATGACTCATGCTTGATCTCTGGCTTGTGTCCGCCAATTGTAAAGGGTTTGATCCGAAATGCCTTCCTGCCGCGCCAAAGCAGCAACGGTCATACTATGAGGCGGGGACAACTTCGCCAGCACGGCGGCTTTACGTTCTTCGGAATAACGAGGCACTATCAACACCTGGACCGCCCAACTGGTTAAAAATTAAGTAGTGCCAACTATCCTGCCAGAGGGGGAGTGTAAAGACTCCGCAAAAGTCCACAAGGAAACCTGACAGGTCCGGACTCTGCAGGTAAAGTCTTAATAACTGAAACCAAGACGGAAATAGCCCCATGCCTGAGTTTGTTAAGGAATCGCCCCGCGCCGTTCCCCGCCCCCTCGGCAACCTTGTCATGCTGGCGCTGATTTTGCTGATAGCGGGCTGCGCCTCATCCCCTGATGTCGCCGAGCGGCAACGCTCGCCTGCCGTGATTTATGGCTCCCCTGCAGCGGAAAACGATATACGGGTCAGCCGCCTGCAGCAGGTATTCGACCGTTACGAGAACACTCCCTATCGGTATGGCGGTACCACAGCCAGTGGCTTTGACTGCTCGGGTTTCATCGGGCGGGCCTATCAGGAAGCTTTTGGTATGGAGCTGCCCCGCACTACGGCAGCCCTGCTCAGCCAGGGCACGCCGGTGTCACCCCGGGAACTTGAGCCCGGCGATCTGGTGTTTTTTGAAATCCGCGGCAAGGAGCAGCATGCAGGCATATTTATGGGCGGCGATGACTTTATCCATGCCTCCACCTCTGTTGGTGTTACCCGATCGTCTCTGACCGGCTACTACTGGCGGGACAGGTTTACCCAGGCCCGGCGGTTTCAGTAAGACCGAACAGTTGCGGATAACAACGCAGGATGAAAATCACCACCAGATCGTAAACCCCGTGCCACACCATCACCAGCTGGATGCTGTCGGTGATGGCGTAGGCGATACCGAATACCACTCCCAGCGCCGTGGCCACCGTAAAGTAGGCGCGGGAAAGGGCATGAGCAAGGCCGAAAATCACCCCGCCCGCCAGTATTCCCACAATGTTACCCAGGTACTCACTGACCCATCCCTGAATCACCCCGCGGAATAACAGCTCCTCTCCCACTCCCGCCAATATCGCCAGGCCGATCAATACCGGCCAGGATTGAGAGCGAACGAACCGGTGCAGATCCCGGAGATGCTTCTGCAGAGTATCTGACGACAGAAGGTCCGTCAGAGAAAGCAGTAACAAAACCCCATAGGTGATCACACCCGCAGCCGTGCCCCAGGCGAGATACGCCGGCACGGACAGACCCTCTGTCGCCAGCGGGATATCAAACAGCCAGAGGGGTATCAGCCCCAATACAACGATACCTGCCTGGAATGCCAGGCCCAGCAGAGAGCGCTTTTGCTGTGCACGCTTGGGCATAAACTCATTAGTCCTCAGTGAAGAAAGCCTCAGGATGAAAGCCGGCGAACCGCCCCCCCGGTTTGCTACACTCTGGACTCATGTTTACGAGGGCCCTATGGCAACGCTGATACAGTTATCCAATGCGGTAGCGCTGACAGACCGGGAAGTGGAGTTCACCCAGATCCGCGCCCAGGGCGCAGGTGGCCAGAATGTGAACAAGGTGTCCAGTGCGGTTCACCTGCGCTTTGATATTCATCGGTCCTCTCTGCCACCGTTCTACAAGGAACGGTTGCTGGCCCTCACCGATCATCGTATTACCCGGGACGGGGTGATTGTCATCAAGGCGCAGTCATTCCGTACCTACGAGCAGAACCGGCAGGATGCGCTGGACCGGCTAGAGGCACTGATTCGCGACGCCATCAAGGTTCAGAAAACCCGTCGCCCTACCCGGCCCACCAGGGCGTCCCAGCGAAAGCGGGTGGACCAGAAAACCCAGCGGGGAAGAACCAAGGCGCTGCGGGGCAAAGTAATGTGACCAGCGGCTGCGACGCCGTTATCGTAACTGGGAGTCCTTACTGCCGCGTCGATTATAAAGGCTGAAATCCGCCTGTTCCCGATCCCGCTCGCTCTGGCAGGTCACGCAGAGACGTACACCCGGCAGAGCTTCGCGACGGGCCTTAGGTATGGCCGCGCCGCACTCCTCGCAATGGGTCAGGCTTTCCCCTCTGGGCAGACTGGCCCTGGCCCGCTCAAGGGCATCTTCTACGGTACTATCGATCTGTTCCTGTACGGCACCATCTTTTGACCAGCCACCGGCCATTTCAGCGTTCCTCCTTCTCCGGGGGCATTACTACCCACTCCGGGTCCTCAAACTCCCCGATGGGAGTAATCTCAACAAAAGGTGCGGCGCTGCGGATGATGCGCGCAACATCAGGGTTATGCTGTCCCTCCATGGCATCCCGCTGGGCCTTGCTGTCCCAACTGGCAATGGCAATAAGGGCATTGGGATCGCCGATCTTGCGGTGCAGCTCCGTGCCCCTGGCTCCCGGGGCCTGTTGGATCAGCTCGCTGGCCTTCACCCAGGCCTCGGCGTATTCCTCTGAGGTATGCCCCTCTTTAACGCGAACCTCAAAAATAAACTTCACGTTGCCCCCTTTCGCTCCGGCGATCCGGTTGTCTGACCGGTCCATTCCCGAGCATAGTTGGCGGTCTCCGCACTGTAAAACCGCTACGGTACTACCCGTATTACTCTGCCATCCGGACTGTCCGTCAGCAAATACAGCGCGCCGTCTGGTCCGGAGCGCACGTCGCGGACACGCTCGTTCAGCTCCGTAAACAACCGCTCCACCTCTGCTGCGGTATCGCCGG
>JAJUHY010000121.1 GCA_029265735.1 Marinobacter segnicrescens
AGTGTCCTCGGCGATGTAGTCAGACCAGTTATAGACACGAACCTCGCCGGCAGCCAGGGCAGCGGTAGAGGCAGTGGACACAGCAATAGCGGCGGCAAGCGCCGCTGGCTTACACAACTTCAACATGGATGTTGTCCCTCACGGAAAAGGGATGGAATCAAAAGCGTGCAGGACGCACGCGGTGTTGTGCAGGTCTGCTGAGGGTGGTCTGGGCGACTGGGCAGCCGCTGCAGACTCCTTTGAGGCTTGTCCTGGAAACGGTGAAGAAGGACAGCACCGTATTCGCGCGATATTTATCACGACTTTTGCGGCCATACCAGAAAAATCTGTCGAGCAGGGCTGCGGTTTATGCGTACAGGGAGATAATGCACAACCACTGGTTTATCCTTGTCCCATCTTTTTGCCGGCTGACTGCCGGTTCCCTGCTGATAAGGAGCCCATAATAATGAGCAATCTCCCCCAATTGACCGATGCCCTGCTGACCCTGGAAGACCGGGTTGCGGTGCTGACCCTCAACCGCCACGACCTGCGCAACGCACTGACCGGCTCCAACCTGATTGACGACATTGTCGCCACCGCCGACTGGGTGAATCACTGCGATGACGTCTCCGTGCTGGTCATCACCGGTGCGGGTTCGGCGTTCAGTGCCGGTGGTAACATCCGCGATATGGCCGAGCGGGGCGGTGACTTTGCCGGCGACGTGGCGGAATGCGCCGAGCGTTACCGCAAGGGCATCCAGCGCATCCCTCTGGCCCTGCAGGCGGTTGAAGTGCCGATCATCGCGGCGGTCAACGGACCAGCTATTGGTGCCGGCTTCGATCTCGCCAATATGGCCGATGTGCGTATTGCCTCGGAAAAGGCCAGGTTCGGCGAGACTTTCCTCAACCTTGGCATTATTCCCGGCGATGGCGGCGCCTGGTTCATGCAGCGACTGATCGGCTACCAGCGTGCGTTCGAACTGACCATGACCGGTCGCATCGTGGAAGCTCAGGAAGCGAAGGAAGTGGGCATCGCCCTGGAAGTGGTGCCCGCCGATCAGTTAATGCCGACCGCCCTCGACATGGCCCGGCGCATCGCCAGCCAGCCACCGAAGGCAACGCGCCTTACCAAGCGCCTGATGAAAATGGCCCAGCGGATGGAGCTCAAGGACTTTCTGGACCTGTGCTCCGTATTCCAGGGTATGTGCCACAACGAACCCGAACACCTGGAGGCAGTCAACCGGATGCTGGAGTCCATGGCGAAGAAGTGATCGCCTGGGAGCCGGCTGATGGGTTCTGGTAACCTGTCGCTTTATCAGTCTCTTCCAATAACAAGGACAATCCATGACTGAAGTGCTTTTCCAGCGGGACGGCGACCTTTATCTGCCAACGCCCGCCAGCGGTAGCCCCTGGGGCTCTGAGCAACTGCACGGCGGGCCAGTGGTGGGCCTGATGGCCCATGCGGTAGAGCAGGCGTCGGACAATAACGACCTCCATTTGTCACGACTCACGGTCGATCTGCTGCGGGCAGTGCCCAAGTCACCGTTAACCGTCACCGCCCGCGTGGTGCGTGGCGGTAAACGGTTGCAGATTCTTGAAGCGTCACTGTTGGCAGACGACCTGGAGGTTGCCCGGGCCAGTGCGCTGTTCCTCGAAAACCGCCCGGTTGCCGTGCCGGAACGCGGGCGCTTCCCGTCGACCTCACCGCAGCCGCCGTCAACACCGGTAGAGGCGACGATTGCGGAAGCGGGGGGTTGGGAAAAGGGGTACTGCCCCGTAGGCTTGCACAGCACGGCGAAGGCCGTGGTTCTGGAAGGTGTTGACGGTAGCGGACAGGGAATTGCCTGGCTGAAGCTTCCCCTACCTCTGGTTGAGGGCGTCGAAACCAGCCCGACCGTCGCGGCGGCCACACTCTGTGATTTTGGAAACGGCGTCGGCCAGCTCAACCTGGCCCGTGACCTGGGCTGCATCAACACCGACGTTACCCTTTACCTTCATCGGCGGCCGGTCGGGGAATGGCTGGGGCTGGACGCCCGCAGCCGGATGCAGGACACCGGCGTGGGTCTGGTGGAAACGACGCTGTTTGACCGCGACGGCCCCGTCGGCAAAATACTGCAGGCGATCATTACCATGCAGATGCCGGGTTAGCCTCAACTGTCCAACAGTTCTGCCAGGGTTTCACCCATAAGCTGGTAGCCGCGTTCTCCGGGATGATAACCGTCGGCTGCCAGCAATCCCGGATCGGTTACGGCCGGATAGCAGAGATGGACAAAGGCTTCGGGCCGGGTGCGAGCCAGCTGCTGGTAAACCCTGTCCAGTTGCCGCGCCCGCCAGCCCATCACCTGCCGCAACGGGGACGGAAGGGCAGTGAACTGATCCATGGGCGGTACGCTCAGCAGCCCAAGCGGTCCCGGAAACCGGTCCGCCAGCGCTCTCTGTAATGTCACGATTTGCTGCCGATAGCGACGCCGTGGGGTCAGCCCGGTGGTGTCGTTCACTCCCATGCTCAGCAGAACCAGATCTGCCTCTGGCAGGGCGGACAGATCCAGTTGAGTCATCAGTTCGGCCAGGGTGGCTCCGTTGATGCCGTAACTGTGCCAGGCGGTGCTCTTTCCGGTTCGCTGGTAGAGCCGTTTGGCCAGCTGACTGGCCAGCCCCTGATCGTGGGTCTGTACACCAACCCCTGCTGCGGTGGACTCACCGAGCACCAGTATGCGCCGCTCAGGCTCGCCGGACCCGTACTGGCCACGGGGTGCGCCGCCAGCCTCGGGTAGTCGGATTGTTGTCCGGCGGGCTTTGCGGCCCTGGTACACCAGTACCGGAGAGAGAAGCGCGACAGTCAGCCAGAATGGCAAGTGCATGGTTATCCTACAAATATCCGTTTGGCAAGGGGCAGGCCCCGCAGGCGGGTGATTGCCAGGGTAGTCAGTAGCCCACCGATCATGGCGCCCACCACGCCGCAGGTCATCACGTCCTGACCCGTCAGGTACATTCCCGGAATGCGGGTTTTGGGCTTCAGCCAGTCCTGCTCAAACCGTTCCGGTGTGTGGTCCAGCCCATAAATTTCACCCGTCCGGTAGCGACAGAAGTAATCCGTAGACAATGGCGTTGATAGCTCATAGTAGTCCACCTTGCCCCGCAGATGCGGCAGCTTCTGGTAGAGTTTTTCCAGCAGTCGCTGGGCATAGGCTTCTTTCTTCTGCTCGTAATCCTCCCCCCGTTTGCCCCAAGGCTTATCTGCCCAGGCTTCGTACCACTCAAACGGGCCGGGGGCGATGATCTCTATCGTGGCACGGCCAGGGTAACGGCGGGTGAAATCCGGGTCCTTGGCGGAGGGAAAGGAGATATAGGTCATGGGGATGTCGTGATCCTCTGGCGATGCCAGAAAATCCCGAATCTGCCTCTCGTAATCAGCGCCAGGGTATACCCAGAAGTTTGTTTTCGGCAGCTGCAGGTTCTCGGCGGTGTCCTGCAGGCCGATATACAGGCAGACGGTCGCCATGGCCGGCTTCACCCGCTTCAGGTGTTGCTGGTAGTCGGCTTTGTAAGGCGCGTGGTCCGGTAGCAGCGTGTTGAAGGTATTGAAGACTCCGGCATTGCTGACCACGATGGGTGCGCGCACCTCATGGCCATCTTTCATCCGCACGCCCACCGCCCGGTCATTGTCGATCAGGATATTGGTCACGTCGGCATAGGTGAACACGTCACCGCCACCTTGCTGGATCACCGGAATGATATTTTTTGCGATCTCCGAGGCGCCTCCAACCGGGTAGTAACCTCCGTAAAGATAATGCTGGGCAACGATGGCGTGGATCATGAAGCTGGACTCTGCCGGCGGCAGCCCGTAATCGCCCCACTGGCCCGTGAGTGCCCCGATCAGTTCCTGATTGCGGGTCAGGCTCTCCAGCACTTCGCGAGTGGGCCGGTTCAGATACTCCGGCGTCGACCGTTTGGACAGCAGGCGCAGCGGGCCAGTCATCAACTCTGGCAGAACCTTGGCCATAACCACACCGGGCACGGCTTTGGCGACCTTGTTCAGATAGCTGAGGTAGGTGTCGATGGCTTGCTCTTCCTCGGGAAAGGCAGCCTTGAGTTCGGCCTTGAAGGCCTTCGGCCCCGCCACCAGGTTGATGTGCCTGTCGCCCAGGAAAATGCGGTCGTAATGGGGGGCCATCGGTGCCCACTTCAACTGACCGTCGGTAATGTGGTCGAACAGCCGCTTCCCCAGCGTCCGGCCTGAGCCCATATCGCCGATATAGTGCACGCCCACGTCCCATTCATAGCCGTTGCGGTCGTAACTGTGGGTAAAACCGCCGGCGGTATAGTGCTGTTCGAACACGGCGACCTTTCGGCCCATTTTGCTCAGACAGGCTGCTGTGGTCAGCCCGCCGATGCCGGAACCGATAATGATGGCATCGTAGGGGCCGTCGAGGCGACTGGGCCGGTAGCGTCGGCCGACACGGAGGGTGCTGGGTTTGGGGCTGGCCATGGTCAGGACTCCTGCTGCTGGGTCGAAGAGGGCGCGCGGGCGCCCTTCTGGAAGATTTCTAGAATGGCGTCAGTCAGGCGGGGTGCCTGTTCGGGGCCGGGCAGATGGCCGTCAATGGACAACAACGCAAAACCATGAACCAGCGACCAGGCGCTGGCGGTCAGCTGCGGCAGAGGTGCGTCGATCAACTCACCCGCCTGCTGGCCCCGGGCCAGAGTCTGCTCCAGAACCTGAAAGGCCTCACGCCCCGCCTGATCCAGCGCGGGATGCTCCCCCTTGGGCAACACGGAGCCGCCGAACATGAGCCGGTACAGGTTCGGCTCCGCCCGGGCAAACTCAATATAGGCCTGCCCGATGCGCTGCAACGCCGGCAGGGTCTCCGGGCGGTCATCCACCAGCATGCGGTCACGAAGCTGGTTAAAACCGATTACTGCCAGTTCCGCCAGCAGGCTGTCCCGGTCCCGGAAGTGACGGTACATCGCTGGTCCGCTAACCCCAATCTGCCGCGCCAGCGCCCGCAGGCTGATTGCCCCATCGCCCTGCTCACGCAGGGTTTGCAGCGCCAGCTCGAGAGCGTGATTGGCGAGATTGCCGTGGTGGTAGGGAGGGGTTGTCATGGGTGTTGCCTGTTAAATGTTATCGGTGATAACTAAGTTATAGTCGATAACATTGGTTTGGTCAACATCAGTATGCGTGAGGCAGTCCACACCCTGTACATCATTCCAACCGGGTCCGTTGAGAGGCGGGGAAACCTCTAATATATTGGTCAGATAGGGGATTTAGTGAAATGGAAAAGGAGCTTCCAGCATGACAGTCATGATAACTGTGACTCGAAAATGGCAGAGCGATAACGCTACGATCAGCCATTTCGTAATCCCCGGTGCGGTAGAAGGAGAACTTCGGGAAGGCTATTTCCTTGAGCGACCAGGGCCTGACACCTCCGAGCCTAATCTCCGACTACGTATTCCAGAAGGTGTATACCAGCTACAGTGGCAGTCCCGTACTTCTCTACCTGGTGTACGGCCTCACATCCCCATTCCCTGGCTGTTTAATGACAAGGTACCGGCCAGTCGATTTATCTACATCCATAACGGAAACTATCCAGCTAACACGGATGGATGCTTGCTGATTGGGCATTCCCGGGGCGATGACTTCGTTGGTCGTAGTGTCGATGCGCTGAGGAAATTCAAGAAATTTCTGGATCGTGTGGGCATTGACAAGGTCAGGTTAAAAATCACATCGGAGTATGACGAAGCGAAAGACAGGAGCAGGGCTGAATGATGGGTAGAGAGTTCAAAATGTCAGTATGGACGTCGATGCTTTCGGCAATCCTCATACTGGTTAGTGCTCCTGCGAATACTAGTGCCGAGGAAAGCTCGTTTACAGTCCATATTCATGAAGCTACTGAGCTCGAGTACCATCGGAAAGCCGACAATCCTGATTTCATCAGTTTTTCAGGTGACGTTACGGTACCAGGTCTTCTGCTAGCCTACTGGGAGATTTTATATATCGATGAGCAATCTCTTTCCGATAGCGAGCCCCTTCGCCAATTAAAATTCCGGTTTTACCCAGCGCCAAACAACAGCCATTTGCTGCCTTCCTTTTCTTTCGGAGTAGAGGCCGGAAACTCACCAGTTAACCGGGTATTCCTTTACCAACATCGTCAGCCGGACAAAATACTTGATGAGTTCGTGACGGGGTTCGATGAACATGGGCAAATGGCGAAAGGACTATTGGCAGTTTTTGATGACGATTTGGACGAGTTCCTTGTGGCGGATGG
>JAJUHY010000228.1 GCA_029265735.1 Marinobacter segnicrescens
AGGCCGAGCCGGCGCCCGGCCCCGGTAACAACGGCAACGGGGGCGGTCATGCTATCAGCGACCGCCAGTCACCAGTTGCAGGAATTCTGTTCGGGTGGCCTGATTGGCGCGGAAGCTGCCCAGCATCATGGAAGTTTTCATCACCGAGTTCTGCTTCTCTACGCCCCGCATCATCATGCACATATGCCGTGCCTCAATGACCACCGCAACGCCGGCGGCCTGGGTAACAGAGGCGACGGCTTCGGCGATCTCGCGGGTGAGATTCTCCTGAATCTGAAGGCGTCGCGCGTACATGTCGACGATACGGGCGAATTTGGACAGGCCGAGCACCTTGCCGTTGGGGATGTAGGCAATATGGCATTTGCCGATAAACGGCAGAACGTGGTGCTCACATAAGCTGTAGAGCTCAATGTCCTTCACTACAACCATTTCATCCATGGCTGACTCGAACACGGCACCGTTGACCAGTTCCTCCAGCTTCTGGTTATAACCCCGGGTCAGGAACTGCATGGCCTTGGCGGCACGGGTCGGCGTATTGCGCAGACCTTCCCGGTCTGGGTCTTCGCCGAGGTGTTCCAGAATGGAACGGTAGTGGAGGGAAAGGGCGTGGAGATCGTTGGTCATGTTGGAATCCGTTTACGGTATAGCATGTGAACCGGCCATTGTAAGACAAGTCGGCCGCTAACAGTATCTTTTCGCGCCTGATCTGATACGGAAGTACCGTAACTGTTGGTCAGCTCACAGGGGCTTAATGGCACCGAAAAGCAGACTTCGTTAAACTTCCGCTTCGCGAAAAACGGGCGTTTGAGAGCCCCGTTGACCGGTCCTTCCCAGCGGCGGGCCAGTTTCACCGACCAGGGAGGTTATCACCATGCCAGCCATTCACATTCGTCCCCCCGCCCTCACTATCCGCGCCGGGCGCCGTGCGCTTGAGCGGGTTCGTGACGGCGGGCTGCGTCCGGAGGATGTGCATGTGATCCCTGGTGCCGCCGGTGGTCCCAAGGCGCTGGGAATTTCCGGTCTGGACCAGGCGGTTTTTGGTGAGTGGCTGATGCGTGCTCCCCAGGAGCGGGCGTTGATCGGCTCCTCGATCGGTAGCTGGCGGTTCGCGGCGGTGGCCTCATCCGATGACCCGGCGGCGCAACTGGCCAAACTGGCCGAACTGTATACATCTCAGCGGTTTTCCAAGGGCGTCAGCCCGGCAGAAGTTACCCGTAAAAGCACTCGGTTCCTGGAAGAACTGATCGGTGGCCGGGAACAGACGATTCTTGAGCACCCCTGGTACCGGCTCAACATCGTGGTGGTACGCAGTCTTGCCGCACTGGAAGACGATGCCCGGGGAAGGCTCGGCCTGGGGCTGATGCGGGCTATCAGCGCCAACATGGTGAGCCGGCGGCACCTGGGCCGCTTCTTTGAGCGGGGCATTATCCACGACCAGCGCTTGCCGACGCCCCTGGCCAAACTGGTGGACTTCCCCAGCCATCAGGTACCGCTGAGCCATGAGAACCTGATTCCGGCCCTGCTTGCGTCCGCATCCATTCCTCTGGTGATGTCCGGTGTGCGCAATATTCCGGGTGCTCCGGAGGGGGTTTACCGGGATGGTGGACTGCTGGATTACCACCTGGACCTGCCTTATCAGCAGCCAGGTGTGGTGCTCTATCCCCATTTTACGGATCGGGTGGTGCCTGGCTGGTTCGACAAGACGCTGCCCTGGCGCCGCGGCGACGTGGGCCGACTACAGGACGTGGTGCTGGTGGCGCCTTCAAAAGCGTACCTTGAGTCCCTGCCGGATAGGAAGCTTCCGGACCGGAAGGACTTTGAGCGTTATGTAGGTGATGATGCCGGGCGCGAGCGCAGCTGGCGCACCGCAGTGGCTCGCAGCCGCCAACTGGGCGAAGAGTTCATCGAGCTGATCGATTCGGGCCGCATACGGGATGTGCTGCAGCCCCTGTGACGGACGGTGTTGTGTTGGGCACGGTTATCACAGACATGTTGTACCAGAGAGCGTTACCGGGGCGTCAGGGAAATCCTGAAGCCTGACCAGCCGCTGAGGGGGTCCCGGATCGCTTTCACCCGCAGAGTGACTGGCAGGGGCTGGCCGTCCCGGGTGATCAATTCGGTATCCAGCCTTTCCACACTCTGACCCTGTCTTGCGGCATCGAACAGTATCGCTAATTCCTGATGTGAATCCGCGCTGAAAAGCGTGTCGAGGTGGGTGTCTGTCAGCTCTGTGGTAGGAATCCCGAGCAGAATTGCGGTCTGGGGCGATAGATAGCCAATACGGCGCTGCTCATCCAGCTCCGCAAAGATGCCAGGGCTCAGCTCGATCATGTCCTGGGTCCGGCGGTCGCTCTGCTGCAGGGAATGATGAAGGATGTTTTTTTCAACGCCGGTATTGTCCAGTTGCTGTTTGAGCCGGTGGTTGCGCAGGCTGCGAAGCTGAAGCTGGCGCTCGCTGGCAATCAGACGGTAACACACCCAGCCACAGAGTCCGGTGGCCAGTAGGGTAATGGACAGCCCGGTCAGCCACACGGGCAACCGTGCCTGATGCCGGAAGTCGTCCAGCCAGCCAGCGGAAGGGTAGGTGCTGACCATCCATTCCCGGTTGGCCAGAGAAATGACAGAGCGTACCGGTGCAATGTCGCTGGCCAGCGGTTGGGCTGCGGGCAGGGTCGCCAGCGGCCTGCGAGCATGCTGGGAAATATCGTGGATCTCTACCTGCCAGCGTTCATCGTGAAGCTCCGAGAGCTGATGTTTCAGCCAGGGGTCTGGCAGGATTACCAGCACCAGAAAAGCGCTGTCGTCTGAAAACTGGCCTGGCCCTGACAGTGGCACGAAAACCCACAGTGCCCGCGACAGGCTGCCGTTATGCTCCAGCCCGGTGAGCGTGGTAACGGTGGGTCGGCCTTCCTCAATGGCCTGCTGCAGTGCCTGGCGCCAGTGGGGAACCGATGTGGCAACCAGGCCAAGGCCGGGCACTCCCGGATTGTCGGGCTGAAACCGCCCCTGGCTGATAACCAGGTAGTGATCGGCGGGCTCGGCTGCTTTGCTTTGCCGGGGGCCGGTCCAGCTCGAGAAGCTCACGGAGCGTCCCGCCTGGGCACTGAGGCGCCGTTCTGCGCCTGCTCGCTGGGCGTGACTGACGGTGGTCAGCAGTTCGACCCCGGCCACCTCGGGAAAGGCACTCAGGAAGGGAGCGACGTCATCCTGAAAGGAATCCACCGTAGAGCTGGTCAGGCCGAGATCGAGGGCAGCGGTGAGGACGTCTCTGGCCTGGCTTATCAATGCCCGGCTGAGCTTGTCGTGGTGTGCCCGGGACACCTCCTGTGCCAGGGTATTAACCGGAGTCTGGCTGCCAGGGGCCAATAATGCCGTCAGAATCAGTCCCAGTACCAGTATTGCCAGCGGAAGCAGCCACCAGAGATAGGGGAGTCTTCCTGACGTGGATCGGGAGTCCATGGGCGCGTCCTGTAACTGTCGTCCTGACGGATAAGCCGGTAGTCCTCACTCTAGACCAGCATGGCCTGCGCCGCCAGAGCTCAGGCCCGGTTACGCCGGATCAGTGCATACACCAGAAGGAAGATCACAAACGCGGCCACCACAATGGATGGTCCGGCCGGAGTATCCACGTGCCACGACAGGCTGAGCCCGGTGGCTACGGCGATCATGCCAAAGCCGATTGCCATCAACACCATTTTTTCAGGACTGCTGGCGAGACGGCGGGCAGTAGCGGCGGGAATGATCAGCAGAGCGGTGATCAGCAGCACCCCGACCATTTTCATGGCCACGGCAATAACCAGTGAAAAAATCACCATCAGTACCAGCTGGTGACGGGCCACTGGTACCCCTTCCACCTGGGCCAGTTCCTCATGGATGGTGGCCATCAGCAGCCCCGGCCAGAGCCATTTCAGCAGGGCCAGAACCACCAGCCCGCCACCGAAAATCCATGCCAGATCCTGCCGCGTGACCGCCAGCAGGTCGCCAAAAAGATAACCGGTCAGATCGACCCGTACGTTCGGCATAAAGCTGAGGGCAACCAGGCCAATCGCCAGTGCGCTGTGGGCCAGAATGCCCAGCAGGGTATCGGTCGCCAGCGCCCGGCTGCGGGAGAGCGCAACCAGTACCAGCGCCAGAGCGACGCAGGTCAGGGTGACGCTCAGGTTGAGGTTGGTGTGAAACAGAAAGCCCAGTGCTACCCCCAGCAGTGCCGAATGGGCCAGGGTATCGCCGAAATAG
>JAJUHY010000197.1 GCA_029265735.1 Marinobacter segnicrescens
CAACGTGCTACCGGAAAACCGGCCCATGCTGCAGCTGGCGGAGCACCTGGGCTTCGATATTCATTACAACCGGGAAGAAGAGGTGATGGACCTGCGCCTGGTACTGAACGAGCCGGAGAAAGACTGGCAGCGGGAGCGGCTGGCGAAATCCCATCATTAAGGCTCTATCACTGGCGCCCGGCCATGACCGGGCGCCGTAGCAGGACTTTCTACTCCGAGACGATCGCAGAGCGGTCTTCGCCGCCCATGGCTTCCAGCATGCCCGGGATCAGCCGGGACAGCTCCAGAGTCATCAGGGAGAAGGCAGCGTCAAACTTCGCAGCTGCATCATCCGCATCCACATCGTCCAGCTTTTCCTGAAGGGTTTCGCCGAATTTCAGCCGGCGGATACCAAACTCCTCGTCCAGTACAAAAGACACGTTATCGTCCCAGGTCAGGGACAGTTTGGTGACCTGCATGCCAGCCGCCAGATGGTT
The DNA here is from genome assembly GCA_029265735.1 of Marinobacter segnicrescens. Taxonomy (GTDB): domain Bacteria; phylum Pseudomonadota; class Gammaproteobacteria; order Pseudomonadales; family Oleiphilaceae; genus Marinobacter; species Marinobacter segnicrescens_A. The sequence continues at coordinate 477 of JAJUHY010000197.1, forward strand.
CTGGATCTCTTCGCACTTAAGGTCCAGCCCCTTGCAGCGGACCACGCCGCCATCCTCGGAAGGGTCCTTCAGTTCGCATTCTGTTCCCAACGCGATAGATGCTGGCAGGTCCAGGGATTCATCAAGCCAGCCGGTAAAGGTAAACGCAGGCGCCTGTTCCAGCACTGGCGGACGAACCGGCAGCGAGCCCAGGCTCTGGCGAAGTGCGGACGCAATATCTTCGGCCTGTTTGGCAGAGCCTGCGTCAACCACCAGTACACCGTCCGCCGGTGCCAGGTAGGCAAAGGTGCGGCGGTTGCGGGAGAAGGCCCGTGGCAGCAGCTCCAGCATGATGTCTTCCTTGAGCTCATCCTTTTCCTTCTTGCGAACCTTTCGACCCTGCTCCAGCTCAATGGCTTCGGCTCTTTCTTCCACCATTTCCTTGACCACCGGCGCAGGCACTACCTTTTCTTCCTTGCGAAGGGCCACCAGGTGGTAACCATTGGCGCTGTGAACCAGCAGTTCGCCGTGCTTTCCAAGAGGAGGTACCCAACCGTGCCGGGCTGTTTCCTGAGGGCCACACGGTTTGAATGCATCTGCGGCCAGTTTTTCTTCAAGCTCTTCGGCAGTGATGTTGAACGGTTTGGTGAAACGGAAAACTCGGGCATTACGAAACCACATGTGGGGTCCTTGGGCTTATGGGTGGAAGATCGGTTGTTGTACAGCTGTCGGCCGTTACAGATCAGATGGCCATGACCTCGACCAGAATGGTTTTAAAAATGAAGCCAGCCACGCCCGCACCGAGCACGGTAAACAGGGCAATGGTGCCAAAACGGCCGGCCTTGGACTTCTTTGCTAGGTCCCAGACAATAAAGCCCATCCAGACGATGAGTCCGGTGAGACAGACGTATAGAGCGATTTCAGAAAACAATGCTTCATTCATGCAATGTTCCTCCTGATTTTCGATACGGATAAGTTCGCCACCGGCGTTGGAAGCCGGTGGTGAGCACATTCAGTCGGTGCGGAATGGCGGTGTTATTACAGTGGGCTATTGCTCGTCGCGCAGAAAGGTCCAGTTATCGCCGGAGGACTGTTCCTCGCTGAAGCGGTAACCGGCCAGATCAAACCCTTTCAGGTCATCTGCCTGGGTGATGCCATTAGTGATGGCGTAACGGCACATCAGCCCCCGGGCCTTCTTGGCGTAAAAGCTGATCATCTTGTACTGGCCGTTTTTCCAGTCTTTGAACTGGGGGGTGATCACCCTGGCCTTCAGCTTTTTCTTACGGACACTTTTGAAGTATTCGTTAGACGCCAGGTTCACCAGCACACCGTCGCCGGCCTGAAGCTCATCGTTCAGAGCGTCAGTGATGATGTTGCCCCAGAACTCATACAGGTCCTTGCCCCGCTTGTTCTCGAGCTTTGTGCCCATTTCCAGGCGGTACGGCTGCATCAGGTCCAGGGGGCGCAGAATGCCGTACAGACCTGACAGAATGCGCAGATGCTTTTGAGCAAACTCGAATTCTTTCTCGTTAAATTCCTGGGCCGCAAGCGCTGTATAGACATCACCGTTAAAGGCCAGTACCGCTGCGCGAGAGTTGTCCGGCGTGAATGGGGTGTGCCACTGCTGGTAGCGATCCGCATTGAGCTGGCCCAGCTTGTCACTGATGCTCATGAGATTACTGAGCTGGTGCGGTTCCAGAGTTTTCAGCTGATCCACCAGCTCGCAGGCGTGATCCAGAAATGCCGGCTGGCTGTACTGTTCTGTTGCCAGAGGGCTTTCGTAGTCGAGGTTCTTGGCTGGTGAGATAACCATTAACATGACAGTAAATCCTCAGTGAATGTTGCTCGGTGACGGCACCTTTGTCGCTGGCCCAAGGAAGGACAGCAGGTCATCCCGGGTAAACGGCCAGCCCAGTTCAGCCCCAGTGTCTTCCCGGCGCAGTACCGGAATCCGCGTCCCATAGCGTTCAACAAGGGTTTCAGACGCGGCGATATCCACTGCTTCCACCGGAATCGGGTGGGGCAGGGGGGTGCTCACCAGTAACTGCTCCGCCAGTTCGCAGAGCTGGCAATGACTTGTGGTAAAGAAGGTTAACTGCATTACTTGCTCTGGGCGTTTAACTGCTGCCCGGTGACACCACGACTGTCTGGCCCCATCAGGTAGAGATAGCTGGGCATTAGCTCCTCAGGCGTCGGGTTGTGCATCGGGTTCTCTGCCGGATAGGCATGAGCCCGCATGTTGGTGCGGGTGGCGCCAGGGTTCAGGCTGTTGACGCGGATGTTGTGACGATCATCATCCAGCTCATCGGCGACCAGCTGGCTCAGTCCTTCCAGGGCAAACTTGGACACGGCGTACGCGCCCCAATAGGCTTTGGCCGTCCGGCCCACCCCTGACGATGTGAAAATGACCGACGCATCGTCGGATTTGCGCAGTAGCGGAATTGTAGCCCGGGTCAGCAGGAACGGCGCCGTCACGTTAACATGCATGACCTTGGTCCAGGTGTCCGGGTCGTACTGCTCAATGGGACTGCGACTGCCGAGGATTCCGGCGTTATGCAGCAGGCCATCCAGCTTGCCGAAATTGTCTTCGATGGTCATCGCCATCTCGTCGTAATCCTTGACGGCGGCGCCCTCAAGATTCATCGGCACAATGGCCGGCTTGGGGTATCCGGCTGCCTCAATCTCATCATAGATGGATTCGAGCTTGGAGATGGTGCGTCCCAGCAGGATAACGGTGGCGCCGTAAGACGCGTAGGTCCTGGCAGCAACTCGGCCGATGCCGCTGCCAGCACCGGTGACCAGAATGATGCGATCCTTCAGTAACCCTTCGGGTGCCTGATAGGAATGCATGGGGTTGTCCGCCATAGAAAAACGCTCCTTGAATCAGTTTGCCCGCCGGCTTCCGACAGGCTCTATTGTAACAGCTTTACCAGCTCATCCACGGTATCTACAGTATGGTCGGCCGCCCAGAGATCAACCTCGGCCGGCTCGACGATATAGCCGTAACGCACGGCAACCGTGACCATACCGGCATTACGACCAGCCTCAATATCCCGTGCGTGGTCACCTACGTAAATGCCACGACTGGGGTCTGCGCCCATACGCTTGCAGGCCAGATGCAGGCCTTCCGGGTCAGGTTTCCGGTTGGCGACGTGGTCGGGGCAGATCAAAGCGCTGCACCTTCCATCCAGAGCCAGTGCCGTCAGCAACGGCTCGGCGAACCGGACCGGTTTGTTGGTCACAATACCCCAGGGCACGCCAGCGTCTTCCAGGGCTGCCAGCAGCCGGTCCATGCCGGTAAACAGCTCGGTATGTTCGCAGACTCCCGCCTCGTAAAGGTCGAGAAAGCGCGAGTGGCGCTCCTGGTAGCCCGGGTCGTCCGGTTCCAGGCCGAAGCCCAGGCGGATCATGGCACGTGCACCATCGGACACATGGGGCCGGATGTGCTCCGCCGGCAGGGGCTCCAGCGCATGTTCGCTGCGCAGATCGTTGAGACAGCGTACAAAGTCCGGCGCAGTATCGATCAGCGTGCCGTCAAGGTCGAACAGAACGGTGGAAGGCGGGCTCGGTAAGGGTCTGGTCACGACCGCCCCTCCGGCTTGCTGGCGTGCATCAGGTAGTTCACATCCACATCCCGGGCCAGCTTGTAAACCTTGGTCAACGGGTTGTAGGTCATGCCGGTGAGGTCCTGAACGTTGAGCTGTGCCTGGCGCAGGTACTCAGCCATTTCGGACGGCCGGATAAACCGCTTCCACTCGTGAGTACCCTTGGGCAGCATGCCCAGTACATACTCAGCGCCGACAATGGCGAACAGGAAGGATTTCGGGTTTCGGTTGATAGTGGACAGATACAGGTGCCCGCCGGGTTTCAGCAGGCGAGCGCACGCGTTAATTACCGAAGCAGGCTCTGGCACATGCTCAAGCATCTCCAGGCAGGTGACAATGTCGTACTGGCCTTCGTGCTCGGGGTCTGCCGCCAGTTCTTCAACGGTAATCTGCCGATAATCTACCTTGAGTCCTGATTCTAGGCTGTGGAGCCGGGCCACGGACAAGGGCGCTTCGCCCATATCAATGCCGGTGACATTGGCGCCCCGGCGGGCCATGCCTTCAGACAGC
>JAJUHY010000308.1 GCA_029265735.1 Marinobacter segnicrescens
CCTGGGTGCCGGGCGGATAATGGATGGGCTTGGCATGCTGGTTGAGCAGGCGGCGGAATCGTTCCGGATCTGGCGCGGCGTTAAGCCGGATACCGCCCCAGTTATTCACGAATTACGTGAACACTGACAGACGGTTACGCATCGTTACCGATTAACGGCGGGGTTCGCGGCACAGGTTGATAAATCTGGGTTATGATCGGCTTCGGTATGGCTCTGGTTTACTGTCAATCTGAGGCGCAGCATGGACATCCTTACCCTGGTCGGCCTGGTGGCGGGCATCGCCATCGTGATTATTGCGATGTTGGCCGAGGCCTCGGTGATCACGTTTCTCAACCTGCCGGGGCTGGCCATTGTGCTGGGGGGAACCTTTGCCGTGACCCTGGTGCGGTTCCGGCTGTCGACGGTCACCAGCTCCATGAAGCTGGCCCTGCGGGCAGCGTTCACTGACCGGCTGGAGCGCCCCCATGACCTGATCCGGGAAGTCAGCGAACTGGCCCGGGTGGTTCGCAAGGAAGGCATCCTGGGACTGGAAAACCACCAGACCGAAACTCCTTTTCTGCAGAAAGCCATTACCCTTTGTGTGGATGGCCACCCTCCCGAGATGGTGGAAGAAGCCCTGCTCCAGGAGATGCACCAGTCCAGTGAACGTCTCGAAAACGCCGAAAAGGTGTTCCGGGGCATAGGCGATTCGGCTCCGGGCATCGGTATGCTGGGTACGCTGATCGGGCTGGTGCAGATGCTGAACACGCTGGATGACCCGTCGTCCATCGGACCCGCCATGGCCATTGCCCTGCTGACCACCTTGTACGGGGCCTTTATTGCACAGCTGATCGCCATTCCGTTGGCGGACAAACTGCAACTGAAGGCCGAGGACGAACGCCGCAATCAGTTGCTGATCATCACCAGTGTCCAGAACATCCTGCAGGGGCAGAACCCCAGGGTGATCACTGAATTGCTGTCGTCGTTCGTGAATCCGGGTCAGCCGCTGCCGGCCGAAGTCCGTCCGGAGGCGTAAGCGGTGCTACAGCGGCTGAGGACACCCCGTGGAAGGAAAGGCTCATCCGGCGCGCCGGCCTGGATGGTGACCTTCGCGGACCTCGCCACCCTGATGCTGACTTTCTTCGTCGTTCTGTTGTCGTTTGCAGAAATGGATGTGGAAAAATACAGGGCCATGGCGCACTCCATGGCATTGGCGTTTGGGACGGCCAATGTTGTGGCGGAAGATATCGGCGGGTCGCCGTTGACTCTGATCGAATCCGACACGGTTTCCCTGCCGGAACCGACCGATACCCCTCAGGACGAGCCCGCGTTTATTGATGACCGGGCACCGGCGCCGCAGGTGACAACCATTCCCCAGGATATTGTGGAGCTTTCTTCCCGGCTGATCGGTGAGCTTGAGGAGGAGGTGGCTGATGAGTCCCTCTCGGTGAGCTTTGATCAGCAGCAGGTGGTTATCCGGTTCTCGGAAAAGGCCACCTTCAACTCCGGTGAAGCCAGAATCAAGCCCGGCATGCTGCCGATTATCGACCGGGTGGTGGATGTGGTGGCGCAATGTATAGGGGATGTGGTGGTGGCGGGCTACACGGACGATGTGCCCATTGCCAGCAGTCGCTTCCGGTCCAACTGGGACCTGTCGGCGGCCCGGGCGGTATCGGTGGTTCATGAGCTGGTGCTGAATCGCAAGATTCCCGCTGACCGGGTCATCGCCGCGGGCCGGGCGGAAACACAGCCACTGGTGCCAAACGATTCTGCAGAAAACCGGGCCCGTAACCGACGGGTGGAGATCTCGATTCGAGATCCTGAATGTTCAGATTCGGTTCCGGCCCGGGATCTGCCCCTTCAAATTCTGCCCTGATATTCCCGGGCCCTGATCTCTAAGACGTTATCGATCTAGGTAACTTTTTTCAGGGCCGTTATAATGCATAGCCTTTGTCTTTAACCATTCTTATAACGAGAGAGACCATGAGTGGACCGGAAAAGCCGAAAGTTATCAGCGAAGAGTGGAGCGATGAGCGGGTCAGAGATTATCTGTTCCTGAGCCCTGCTGATGCGCGGATCAATTCTGATCACTATGTGCTGCTGAAGGCCTATGAGGCCATGCGGGCTGACGATTTTGCCCGTTTCCTGCGCTTTTTTGTGGAAGCCGGTCGGGATATCAATGCGCTGGACGAGCGTGGGGAAACCATTCTGGATCATGTATCCCGGCACCGTCGTATGACGGAATACGCCCAGGCGCTGAAGAATGCCGGTGCAAGGCAAACAGCGGAGGCGGGAGCCTGAGCTCCCACCCCCGCTGTGGCGGAGACCGGTTCTGTATCAGTCGACGTTGATTTCAATCGCTTTACGTTCTGCCGGTTCTACCTTTTTCAGGGTCAGTGACAGGACACCATCCTGAAACTTGGCGTTAATGCTGTTAGCGTCCACGTTGTCGGGCAGGGTGAAGCGGCGCATGAAGCTGCCGTAAACCCGCTCGACGCGGTGATGTTTGCTGTCGCTGCTTTCGCTTTCCTGTTTGCGTTCGCCCTGGATGGTGAGTACGCCATCATGGACGGTGACTTTGACGTCTTCTTTCTCATGCCGGGCAATTCGGCGTCGATGAGGAATGCTTCTTTGCTTTCCCGGATGTCGACGGCGGGAGCCCAGTCGCTGCGACGTAGCAGGTCTTTTCCTTCCCGTTCGTTATGGGTTGCCGGAAGGCCGAAGTAGCGGTTGTACCGGTTGATCAGGTCTTCGAATTCGCTAACCGGGTTCCAGCGGGATAGGTTGTTCATCATGTAACTCCTCCGTTGAATCTGAATATTGGGCTATTCAGCTTCAGTCTTTTGGAAAAGCTGCATCTTCATTTTCTGGCGCCACTGCTGAATGACTTTTCCTTTTAACCTCTGCTACTTGTTGATATATGGGCGTTTTTTGTTTTTTAAAGAGGGTGGTGGCTTTTTTCGAATGGAGCGTGGCGGGGGATTGCCTGGC
>JAJUHY010000191.1 GCA_029265735.1 Marinobacter segnicrescens
CCAGAGCGAGCTCCATGATTTCGTCGGTGATGCCGTTGATCTTGATGTCCATCTGCAGGGCAGTTACGCCCTCAGCGGTACCGGCTACTTTGAAGTCCATGTCGCCCAGGTGGTCTTCATCACCCAGGATATCGGTCAGGATGGCAAACTGGTCGCCTTCCTTCACCAGACCCATGGCAATACCGGCAACCGGTGCCTTGATGGGCACGCCCGCATCCATCAGTGCCAGGGAGGAGCCACAAACGGACGCCATGGAACTGGAACCGTTGGACTCGGTAATCTCAGACACGGAACGGATAGTGTACGGGAACTCTTCGATGGTGGGCATAACCGCAGCCACACCACGCTTGGCCAGACGACCGTGACCAATCTCACGACGGCCCGGGCTGCCCATACGACCCGCCTCACCCACAGAATAGGGAGGGAAGTTGTAGTGGAACAGGAACGGGTCCTTACGCTCGCCTTCCAGGGCATCGATGATCTGCATGTCACGGGCGGTGCCCAGGGTTGTGGTTACGATGGCCTGAGTTTCACCACGGGTGAACAGTGCGGAACCGTGAGCGCTCGGCAGAATGCCGACTTCAATGGAGATCGGACGAACAGTCTTGTTATCCCGTCCATCAATACGCGGCTTGCCTTCAATAACCTGGCGGCGAACAACGTTTTTCTCGACCTTGGCAAAGTACTGTTTAACTTCCTCTTCGGAAGGCTGACCTTCGTCTTCACCGGCCAGCTTCTCCACGGCTTCCGCCTTGATCTCGCTCAGACGGCCGTAACGCTCCATCTTGTCGCGGATCGAGTAGGCCTCAGCGATGGCGTTTTCAAAACCGGCTTTGACGGCATTCAGCAGCTCGGTATTTTCCGGCTCCGGCTGCCACTCCCAGCGGGGTTTGCCCACTTCAGCGGCGAATTCCTTGATAGCCTGGATGGCAGATTGCATTTCCTGGTGGGCGTAGAGAACACCACCAAGCATCTGGTCTTCGGTCAGACCTTTGGCCTCGGACTCAACCATCAGTACCGCTTCGTCGGTGCCTGCAACGACCATATCCAGCAGGGAGGTTTCCAGTTCTTCGAAGGTCGGGTTCAGGAAGTAGCCCCGGTCATTGGTGAAGCCAACACGGGCTGCGCCAATGGGGCCGTCGAAGGGAATGCCGGAAATGGACAGGGCAGCAGAGGCTGCCAGCATGGCAGCAATGTCCGGATCCTGGGTCTTGTTGGCGGACATGACGGTCAGCACAACCTGGACCTCATTCATGTAGCCGTCCGGGAACAGAGGACGAATGGGCCGGTCAATCAGACGGGAAGTCAGGGTTTCCTTCTCGGAAGGACGTCCTTCACGCTTGAAGAAGCCGCCCGGGATCTTGCCAACGGCGTAGGTCTTTTCGGTGTAGTTGACGGTCAGCGGGAAAAAGCCCTGACCCGGCCTGGGCTCTTTGGCCCCTACAACGGTACCGAGTACGGAAACGTCGTCGATGGTAACCAGTACTGCGCCAGTGGCCTGGCGTGCAATACGGCCTGTTTCGAGGGTGACGGTCTTGCCGCCCAGCTCGAAGGTTTTTGTGGTCGCTTGTGGAATCACAATAGCTCCTGATTTTACCTGTTTATTCAATGCACCAGATCAGGAAGACGCGTTCCCAAAGCCCTTGCCACCTGAAAGCGAACAGGCTGTTGCAAAACCCCGGACACAGCCGGGCCTTTCAACAACCTGCTATCGGTGCTTTCGGTCATGACAGCAGGAGACACTTCGGTAATGGCGTAACAACCGGTTCTGGTACCGGTTCGAGTGGAAAGCATACGCCGACGACGGTCAGAGCCAAAGCCCATCCCGCCATCGGTGTACAGACTGGCGCCTGTACAGCACCAGTCGGCAATCGTCCGCTTAGCGACGGAGGCCCAGACGCTGGATGAGTTCCAGGTAACGGTCTGCATTCTTGCGACGGAGGTAATCCAGCAGTTTACGACGCTGGTTTACCATGCGAATCAGGCCACGGCGGGAATGGTGATCCTTTTTGTTGGCCTTGAAATGCTCTTGCAGCTTGTCGATGTTAGCGCTCAGCAGGGCCACCTGAACTTCAGGGGAACCTGTGTCGCCTTCGCCTTGCTGGAAGTCCTTGACGATCTGTGCTTTTTCCTCGGTAGAAAGTGCCATAACTCACCTTTTTTCTGCGATGCCTGAAAAAATCCGGCCGGACCGCGCATCTCTGCAGCCCGGCTAGTCAGCCCCAACCCGCAGGTCAGGCGCTGCTTGAAACCAGACGCCGGGGCACAATAACGGTTGTGTCCTCGCCCTCTGGCTGACCTTCACCGAGGCCGACAAAACGGCTGTTGCCGTAGAGCCGTACCGGACCGGTCAAGGAATAGCCCGACATTCTAACGGGTTGTCCGTTCAATATCGACTGCAAATTCGCCCCTTCAAGGGCCAGTTCCGGAAACATGGTCAGGGCCGCATCCGGGGCCACCAGCAGCCCATCCAGAGACTCTCCCCGCTCTCGCATCTGTTCCAGATCGCTCACCTGATGAGCATCCTCCAGGGTAAACCCGGAGGCCAGCGTCCGCCGCAGGGCCGACACATGGGCACCGCAGCCAAGAGCCTCACCGATGTCTTCCACCAGGTTGCGGATGTAGGTTCCTTTGGTGCACTTCACCGCCAGATCCAGCTCATCGTCACGAACCGCCAGTAACGTCAGCTCGTAGATGGTTACCGGCCGCGCCGGACGCTCCACCTCGATGCCTTCCCGGGCGTATTCATACAGCGGACGCCCCTGATGCTTGAGCGCCGAATACATGGACGGCACCTGGGTAATATTGCCCCGGAACCCCGTCAGTACAGCCTCAATATCAGCTTCCGTCAAACCTTCGGGAACCGGCCGCTCCATAACCACGGCACCGTCGCTGTCTGCAGTCTCGGTGCGCACGCCGAGCTTTGCAGTGGTGATATAACCCTTGTCACTGTCCAGCATCAACTGGGAGAACTTGGTGGCTTCACCAAAGCACAGGGGCAGCACACCCGTCGCCAATGGATCGAGCGCGCCCGTATGCCCTGCCTTGGCTGCACCATAAAGGCGCTTGACCTGCTGAAGGATACCGTTAGAGGTCACGCCCGGGGGCTTGTCGATGACCAGTATGCCGTTAACGGGACGGCCTTTACGCCTGCGTGCCAACCGTCAGGACTCCTGATCATCATTGTTGTCATCCTGACGGACCGCAGGTTGCTTGCCTACGGCCTTATCGATCAGGCTGTCAATGCGCCGGCTTTGTCCCTGGAGCGCATCAAAGTGGAAGCGAAGCTGAGGGATTACCCTCAGCTTCATCGCTCTGCCGAGCTGTCCGCGCAGGAACCCGGCGGCACTTCGCAGTGCCTTCAGCGTATCCTGAATTTCCGCAGACTCCTCGTTCAGTTCCTCAGTACTGAGTACAGACACATAGATATCGGCATAACCAAGATCCTTGCTGACCCGTACTGAGTTAATGGTGACCATGCCCACCCGGGGGTCCTTCACCTCACGCATGATGAGGTGAGAGAGCTCCTTCTGGATCTGGTCACCGATGCGGTCGAGACGACTGAACTCTCTTGGCATTTATGAACCTGTTGATTCGAGCTTGCGTTCCACACGGACCCGGTCAAAGACTTCGATCTGGTCGCCCACTTTGACGTCGTAGCCTTTAACACCGATACCACACTCAACACCGCTACGGACTTCCGCTACGTCATCCTTGAAGCGACGCAGGGATTCCAGCTCGCCTTCAAAGATCACCACGTTGTCACGAAGCACGCGGATGGGCTTGTTGCGGTAAACGGTGCCTTCCAGAACCATACAGCCGGCAACCTGGCCAAACTTCGGTGACCGGAACACGTCCCGCACCTCGGCAATACCGACGATATCTTCCCGGAACTCTGGTGCCAGCATACCGGTCAGCGCCGCTTTAACGTCGTCGATCAGGGAGTAGATGACGGAGTAGTACCGCAGATCCACCCCTTCCTGCTCGACCAGCCGCTTGGCAGACGCGTCGGCACGGACGTTGAAGCCGAACATTACGGCATTGGATGCCAGCGCAAGGGAAACGTCCGTTTCAGCAATACCGCCAACACCGGACGAGATGATTCTCACCTGGACCTCGTCGTTACCCATATCGAGCAGCGCTTTGGTAATGGCCTCCAGTGATCCGCGAACATCGGTCTTGAGGACAACGTTGAGGGTTTTGACCTCATCCTTGCCCATGTTCTCAAACAGGTTCTCAAGCTTGGCGGCCTGCTGACGCTGCAGACGCTGTTCGCGCTCCCGGGTCTGCCGGAACTCTGCCAGCTCTTTGGCCTTGCGCTCATCGGCAACCACGAAGAACTCATCACCGGCGTCGGGGGTACCGTTCAGGCCCAGGATTTCCACCGGAATGGACGGGCCCGCTTCCTTGACCTGTTTGCCGGATTCGTTGGTCATGGCACGGACTTTACCGAACCAGCCACCGGCAACCACCATATCGCCCTGACGCAGAGTACCGTTCTGAACCAGTACCGTTGCTACCGAGCCACGACCGCGCTCGAGAGAAGACTCGACCACCACGCCCTTGGCCGGTGCGTCCTTGACCGCTTCCAGCTCCAGCATTTCCGCCTGCAGCAGGACCGCTTCCAACAGCGCGTCG
>JAJUHY010000258.1 GCA_029265735.1 Marinobacter segnicrescens
ATCTGGCCAGCCGGGGGTTCCTGGTCACCGTGGCTGACCAGGGCCCGCGCCCGGGAGCAGGAGCATCGGGAAATCCCCAGGGCGCCCTGTATGCGAAGCTCGGAGTGCAACTGGATGACCAGACCCGTCTGGCTCTGAGCGCCCTGCTCCATGCCCAGCGTTACTATCCGTTGGAAGCACCTCAGGCCTGGCATCGCAGTGGGCTGCTGATGATGGGTTACTCCGAACAGGAACGGGCGCGGCAGGAGAAATTCCTGGCGGCAAATAATCACCCGCCGGAGCTGCTCCGCCCCGTGGACCCGCAGGAAGCCAGCACCCTCACCGGCGTAACCAGCCCCCATGGTGGACTATGGTTTCCAGAGTCCGGCTGGCTCGAGCCAGCCCGACTGTGTGCACTGCTGCTGGATCATCCGAATATCCGTACTGAGTTCGGCTTCCGTGCCCGGCGCCTGCTGCCCTGCAACAATCGCTGGTGCCTGTCCGGGGATGGCCGTCAGGATCTGGTGGCGGATACCGTCATACTGGCTGCCGGTCATCTGACGCGCCAGTTGATGCCGGTTACCGGAGAATTCCGCCTCAAAGCCATTCGCGGCCAAGTGACAGCGCTGCCGGAGCACCGGCTGAGCCAGTCGCCAAAGGCGGTAATCTGCGGTGACCGCTACCTGAACCCGGCTTACGGCGGACAGGCCATCACAGGCGCAACCTTTGACTTGCGCGACTCAGACCCGGATGTGCGGGCCAGCAGCCACCTGGAGAACCTTCAGGGGCTTCAGGACATGCTGCCGGGGCTGCTTGATGCCGATGCCATTTCCCTTGATGAGGTTACCGGCCGGGTATCGTTCCGGTGCACAACCCACGATTATCAGCCCATTGCCGGCCCGCTGATCAACGGCGCGGGCAACCGGCTTGAGGCCGCCTGGCTACTCACCGGTTTTGGCAGTAAAGGGCTGATGTGGGCGCCGCTACTGGCCGAATATCTGGCAGATCTCATCACCGGCGAACCCAGTGCCCTGCCCGTGTCTCTTGCCCGTCGGGTCGGACTCGGGCGATGCCTTGTAAATAGCGAGAAAGCCGGCGCACCAGCCTGATTGGACTGAAGTTATCCGTTAACCGGCCGATAAACAGGTAACCTCTCACTGTTTTCGTGTTTCAGGAGCTGTCATGGCCATACACATCAGCGAACCCGGTCGGCCAACCGCCACCCGATTGCCGGAGCAGCTCCGTAACCGTCGTGTTGGCAGCCTGGATGGCACGGCAGGAACCGCCGCACTTCGGGAGAGCAACGACGAGAACACCAGCAGCGAATTCCAGCAGGCCCGGGGCATTGCCGCGCGCCAGGCCGCAGCACGATATGGTGAAACAGGCGATGCCCGGCCCAAACCCCAGCAGGCCTACCTTCCGGTCAGTCGCGTTTACAGCCCAAGGATTTATACGCTGCCGGCCGAAGCAACCCTGGCAGAGGGGCTGGCCGTCATGGACCAGCATGGGGTCCAGCACCTGGTGATTACGTCCGATGGTGTGGTGGGTGGCCTGGTGGATATGCGCTGGATACTCAACTGGCTGCATGAAAATCGTGATCAGGACGCCAGCCGGACCTTTCTGACCATTGAACTGCCGTCCTTCCTGACGGCGTCACCGGAAACCGATGCCCATATGCTGGCCCGGCTGATGCTCGCCCATCAACTGGATGCGGCGCTGGTTGTGGGACCGGACAACGCGCCCGTTGGCATGATTACCAGCACCGACTATCTGCGGCTCTATGCCAGTCTGAATCGCCAGGAAGATCAGGTCTGACCGGATACCTCGCCGACTTCCGTAAGGAAAGCCGTAAACGCTTCCTCATCCATGATCCGGATTCCCAGAGTTTCCGCTTTGGTAAGCTTCGAGCCGGCGGCTTCTCCTGCGACCACACAACTGGTCTTCTTTGACACACTGCCGGCCACTTTTGCACCCAGGCGTTCCAGCTTTTCCCTGGCCTCATCCCGGGTCATCGCCGCCAGAGTGCCGGTGAGCACCCAGGTTTCGCCCTGAAGAGGCATTTGTGACGGCTCTGGCACATCCACCGCCTGCCAGCGGACACCCTGCTCTGCCAGTGCAGCGATGGTCTCCTGGTTATGGGGCTGCTGGAAGAAACTGCGAATGTGCCCCGCCACGATGGGGCCCACATCCGGGACCTCCTGCAACGCTTCCTCCGAAGCCTCGGCGATCTTCTCCAGGGTACCAAAGTGCATGGCCAGCCCTTTAGCGGTAGCCTCGCCGACCTCACGGATACCAAGAGCATAGAGAAAACGCCAGAGCTCCGGTTCCCGGGAGCCATCAATAGCCCGGAGCAGATTGTCCGCTGACTTGTCCCCCATTCGCTCAAGCCTGAGCAAATCCACTTTTTTCAGCCGATACAGGTCCGCCACGGTATGGACCATCTCCCGTTCGACCAGCATATCAATCCACTTTTCCCCCAGCCCTTCAATATCCAAGGCTTTACGGGATGCATAATGGCGGATGGCTTCCTTGCGCTGGGCTGGGCAATAGAGTCCGCCGCTGCAACGGGCGACGGCTTCACCCTCAATCTGGACCACGTCCGATCCACACACCGGACACTGCTCAGGCAAGTGAACTTCCGCCGCATCAGCAGGCCGGCGATCGAGCACAACCTTGACTACCTGGGGAATCACATCCCCGGCCCGGCGCACGAATACGGTGTCACCGATGCGAACGTCCTGCCGGCGGATTTCATCCATATTATGCAGCGTTGCATTACTGACAGTGACGCCGCCAACAAACACCGGCTGCAGACGCGCTACCGGTGTGACTGCCCCGGTACGTCCCACCTGCCATTCCACGGCCTCAACCACCGTGAGTTCCTCCTGGGCGGGGAACTTCTGGGCCACAGCCCAGCGTGGTGCCCGGGACACGTAGCCCAGCTCCTGTTGCAGGCGAATGTCGTTCACCTTGAACACGATGCCGTCGATTTCGTAAGGCAGGCTGTCGCGCTTTTCCAACAGCCGCTGATAGGCCTCAAGACAGTCATCCGGTCCTTTGGCGAGGCTCATCTCCGGATTGATGCGAAAGCCCCACTCTTTCACCATCTTGAGGCATTCATAGTGGGTATGGGGCAGCACGCCTTCGTCTGGCACCGCCACGCTGTAGGCGCACATCTGTAACGGACGCCGGGCAGTGACCCGGGGATTTTTCTGCCGCAGGCTGCCCGCGGCAGCGTTCCGGGGGTTAACGAAGGTCTTCTCACCCTGCTTCGCCAGTGTTTCGTTGAGGGCTTCGAAGCCATCCCGGGGCATATAGACTTCACCACGTACCTCCACCATGGCAGGCACGTGCTTGCCGCGAAGTCGCAGGGGTACGGATTCGATGGTGCGGATATTGGCGGTAATGTCCTCACCGCTATAGCCGTCGCCCCGGGTCGCCGCCTGGGTCAGCAGGCCATTCTCGTAATGCAGGCTCACGGCCAGCCCGTCCAGCTTCGGCTCGCAGACATATTCCACCGGCTCATCCCGGTCCAGCCGCTCCCGGACTCTGCGATCAAAATCCCGCACTTCATCCTCTGAGAAGGCGTTGTCCAGGGACAGCATGGGGAAGCGGTGAACCACCTCGGCGAAGGTATTGTCACCAGAAGCCCCAACCCGCTGTGTGGGGGAATCGGGAGTGATCAGGTCCGGATGGTCGGCCTCCAGGGACTGGAGCTCACGCATCAGCCGGTCGTATTCAGCATCCGGCACTGCCGGCTCATCCAGCACGTAAT
>JAJUHY010000088.1 GCA_029265735.1 Marinobacter segnicrescens
CATGGTGGCCTGCATCTGCTGTTCGAAAAGGCTCTGGTAGTCCAGCCCTGCAGTGTTGGCGTCCAGCTCCTGAAGCCTGGTGATCGCCTCCAGCAGATCATTCCAGGCCTCGACATTCACATCGGCAAGGGCAAAGTTCATGCGATGGGGCCCGTGGCTCTTATCGCCCTGACTGGTCTTGTCGAGAGTCAGAGTGGTGGTAACCCCAAACCGCTCACCGCTTTTATCGGCGCTGGAGTTGCTGACTACGGTGAAGCCCTCGAGCGTTACTTCCGGCTCATCCTCAATCGCCAGCGACAACTTTTCCATGCTCATGGTGGCATCGCCAGTCCAGAGCTTGCCGGAAAGCAGGCTAGCCTGCTGGTCAAGCATGATGTTGTTCATGGTCAGACGAGCGTCCGGCCCCCGCAGCACCAGCCCCGGAAAGCTGACCTTCGCATCGACAGCCTCTCCATCACGGCTGACATTTATCGTCGCGTAACTTTCCGAGACGTTCAGCGAGTCGCCGCTATGGTCGGGCGCGTAATGAATGGCAGGTACAGTCACGTCAATCTGGGATGACCCCCAGGCACTGGCAGTAACTACCACACGGGGCTTCTCCTCAGGAAACACCGCCGCCAGTTCCGAGTCGCTCGTAAAATTGAGCTGCAAATCGATGGTACTGCTGGTCAAACCGTGGCTGATATCACCTGTCCAGGCCATGGGATAGCGATCACCGGTGCCAGGGTGAACCGCAATCAACGCGCCGTGGGCATCAGCGCTGAAGTAGCCGCGCTCGTAGCCATTGGTTTCCAGGACGAAATAAGGCTGTGATTCATTGAACTCTTCGGTGGCTGCCTGCCAGTGCTGTTCCGTCAGCTTTCCCACGACCCATGGCGCAGACAGACCTGCCACCACGACTACGCCGCCGGCGATAATCCATACTTTTTTCATCTACTTGCTCCAGCTCAGGGAGCCGGTAATGCCTGGTTACGGCCAGTCCGACATCCCTGTCAACAGATCCTGCCCTCATCTATCTGACACAGCGGTAAACCCGCGGCCCGTAAACGATGGCGATTAAGCCCGGCGACGATCACTTGGCAGCGAGCCGCTCCAGCAGGACCAGCTGGGATGCGAAGCGCTCTTCATCCGGTGCCGGCTGATTTTGCAGGTAACTGCCATCCGGCTGCAAGACCCAACTCTGACAGTTGTCACGTAAACAGGCATCAAGATCATCACGAAGCCGATCAATCAGGTCTTTTTCTTCCACCGGGAAGGCAACTTCCACCCGATTCACCAGGTTACGGACCATGCCGTCAGCGCTGGAGCAGAAAACTTCCGGCTTGCCATTATTGCCGAACCAGTAAACCCGGCTGTGCTCCAGAAAACGGCCAACAATGGATCGCACATGGATATTTTCAGAAAGCCCCGGCACTCCTGGGCGCAGACAGCAGATACCCCGCACAATCAGGTCGATTTTCACCCCCGCCTGGGATGCCCGGTAGAGGGCGAGCATGACCCCTGGGTCGGTCAGGGCATTCATCTTGAAAGTCAGATGTCCCTGTTCCCCGTAGCTGGCCTCGCGGTCGATCAGTTCGATCAGCCGGCGATGGAGGGTAAAGGGCGCGTGGAACAGCTTCTTGATCTTGAGGGTCTTGCCCATGCCGGTCAGCTGCTGGAACAGCTTGTTGACATCGTCTCCGAGGGCGTCATCTGCCGACAGGAAGCTGTAGTCGGTGTAAACGCGGGCGTTACGGGCGTGATAGTTACCGGTGCCCAGGTGTACATAACGCCGCAGCCGGCCTTCTTCCCGGCGGACAATCAGAATCATCTTGGCGTGGGTCTTGTAACCAACCACTCCATAGACCACGACAACACCGGATTCCTGCAGACGACTGGCCAGCTCCAGGTTCTCGGCTTCATCAAACCGGGCACGCAGTTCGATCACCGCAGTGACTTCCTTGCCCCGCCTCGCGGCATCCATCAGCGCCTCAACAATTTCCGAGTCGGCACCGGCACGATACAGGGTCTGACGAATCGCCAACACCTGAGGGTCCTTGGCGGCCTGACGCAGAAAGTCGATCACCGGCGTGAAACTTTCATAGGGGTGCAGCAACAGGATGGGCTTTTCCCGGATGGCGTCAAAGATCACTTCGTTGTTGCGGATCTGCTTCGGCACCGCTGGTGAAAAACCCGGATAGTTCAGTTCCGGCCGGCTCACCAGACCCTCAACGGCCATCAGCCGGGTCAGGTTGACGGGACCATGAACCTTGTACAGATCACGCTCGGACAGGCCAAACTGATGCAGCAGGAACTGCACCAGCTCTTCGGGACAGTTGTCAGCCACTTCCAGGCGCACCCCATCACCGAAGCGGCGGCTGAGCAATTCCCCCCGCAACGCTGAGGCCAGGTCTTCCAGGCCATCTTCCAGCTCCAGGTCCGCATTTCGGGTCAGGCGGAACTGGTAACAGCCCTTGACCTCCATGCCAGGGAACAGCTCATCGGCATGGGCATGGATCATGGATGACAGGAACACCAGGTTGTCACCGCCATCGCAGACTTCGTCCGGCAACCGGACCAGGCGCGGCAGGGACCGGGGCGCAGGCACGATGGCCATCCCGGTCTCGCGTCCGAAGGCATCCTTGCCGTCGAGCTCAACAATAAAGTTCAGGCTCTTGTTCACCAGGCGGGGAAACGGATGCGACGGATCCAGACCGATGGGGTTCACCACCGGCAGGATTTCATCTTCGAAATACTGCCGCACCCATTCTGCCTGGGCCGGAGTCCAGTCCCGGCGACGCACAAAGTGGATATTCTGCTGCTCCAGCTCGGGGATCAGCACGTTATTGAGAATGTCGTACTGCTCACTGATGTACTCGTGAGCCACACTGCTGATCTCGGCCAGCACCTGCTCCGGCAGCATCCCGTCGGGCCCGACGATCTCACGGCCGTATTTCATCTGCTGGCGCAGCCCGGCCACACGGATCTCAAAAAACTCATCCATGTTCGAGCTGAAAATACACAAAAAGATCAACCGGTTGATCAGGGGATGATGCTCATCCAGCGCCTGCTGCAATACCCGGTAATTGAACTGCAGATGGCTCAGTTCCCGGTTGAAGTAGTTTTCGGATGCCGTGAGATCCTGCACCTGCTCAGGCAAGCCCTCCACGTCAGGGACCGCCGCAACTTCACCCTGATGACTCACTGCCGGTACCGGACTCACGGACATATCATTCTCCTTTAAGCAGGCGAGCGGCCCGCATCGCAAAATAGGTGAGGATGCCATCCGCACCGGCACGCCGCATGGCGATCAGGCTTTCCATCATCACCTTGTCACCGTCCAGCCAGCCATTATTGGCGGCAGCCATGTGCATGGCGTATTCGCCACTCACCTGGTACACCAGCGTAGGCACCTGCAGTTCGGTTTTTACCCGATAAACAATATCCAGATAGGGCATGCCTGGCTTCACCATGACCATATCCGCGCCCTCGGCCAGATCCATGGCGACCTCATGCAGGGCCTCGTCGCTGTTGGCCGGGTCCATCTGATAGGTTTCCTTGCTGCTACGGCCCAGATTGCCTGCGGAACCGACAGCATCCCGGAAGGGGCCGTAATAGGCTGATGCGTACTTGGCAGAATAGGCCAGAATGCGGGTGTTCACGTAACCCGCGTCTTCAAAGGCATCGCGAATGGCGGCGATGCGACCATCCATCATATCGGACGGGGCCACCATATCTGCTCCCGCTTCCGCGTGGGAAAGGGCCTGACGCACCAGCGCCTCCACGGTGCGGTCATTGAGCACATAGCCTTCATCGTCGATGATGCCGTCCTGACCGTGGGTGGTGAATGGATCCAGGGCAACGTCGGTAATGACTCCCAGGTCAGGGTGACGGCTCTTCAGGGCGCGGGTGGCGCGTTGGGCGAGACCTTCCGGATCCCAGGCACCCGAGCCTTCCAGATCCTTCCGCTCGGCAGGCACCACCGGAAACAGCGCCAGCGCGGGGATTCCCAGGGACACGGCCTCGTCTGCCAGTTCCAGCAGCAGATCGATACTCAGGCGCTCGACACCAGGCATGGACGGCACCGCGTCCCGCTCACCCTCACCTTCAAGCACAAACACCGGCAGAATCAGGTTGTCAGTGCTGAGCTGGCTTTCCCGCATCAGACGCCGGGAAAAATCCGCAACACGATTCCTGCGAAGACGGGTGCGGGGATAACTGCGGTTCGGAAGTGAAAACACAGAAAGGCCTCCATTAAAAGATGTTTTGACTGTCTATCATACACGTCAGGATCTTACCGGGGGATGAAAGGGAAGGTAAGAACGCCGCCGGGCCGGGCTTTCATCTGGTCAGCTACGACTGGGCTTCGGCTTTTAAAGGGAGGCGTCAGCCACGATCGCGCCCTGGGCACAGAGCGCGATCGTGCTGGTGGGGCGCGACCACAGCCGCGCCCGAAATCAGGACAGACTGCGGTTGTTGAAACCGACGTCTACCTTGCGCGGGGCATCGGACCGGAAGCTGGTATCCACTTCCTCAATCTTACCGCCCTGACTCAGAAAGGCCTGGATGTCTGCCTCCAGCTGGGCACGGATCCTGGCGCGACCGGCCACAGAGTGGGTGTCATCAGAATCGTTCCAGCTACCGGAAGACTCAAGGCTGTTTTCGTCGAATTCACTCATGGTTACTCTCCAATCAGCTGCTCTATCAGCCATCCATCAGCGAAAACCCGGGGCTTTGGCCCCTTGTTTCTTAATCACGGTGCTTTGAGAATGCGTACCGGCCCCGGCCGGCAGCCGCTTCCTGTTCAGCGCTCCCGACAGTACGTGCATGGGCGCCTTGGCGTCTTTATAATCGGGTTTGTATGACAGCGCTATCTCGCCACAACAACTTTTTTGTAAAGATTTGTAACAGGCACTTATCCGTAAGCTTTACTTCCAATTACTACAATAAAAACAGTCACTTGATAGATGAGGCTCGACATGAATGCAAAGCAGCCGAACACCCCCGACACCGCTTTCGAACCGGACCGCTGGCTCGCCCGCACCCATGAGGTGCTGAACCAGCCGCCAGCACTGGAAAATTACAATCTGTTTTTACAGGACCAGACCCTGCAGGAAGCCGTAGAAAGAGAGGGCGCCGGCTGGGCGCGGCAGGAACTGGAAGCCTTCGGTGAGCTGGCCGGACGGCCAGAGACCATTGAGCTCGGCTTTCTTGCCAACGCCAACAAACCGGAGCTGCATACCCATGACCGCTTCGGTCACCGTATTGATGAAGTCCGCTTTCACCCCGCCTATCACGAGCTGATGAGGCTGGCCATGGAGCACGGGCTGCACAGCAGTCCCTGGGAGAAGCCGGGCCCGGGCGCTCACGTAGCACGGGCCGCGCGTTATTACCTGCACACTCAGGTGGAAGCGGCCCACGGATGCCCCATCACCATGACTTTTGCCGCCATGCCTTCCATTCTCAAGCAGCCGGATCTCGCCAGCGTCTGGGCACCGAAGATCCTGGCCAGAGAATACGATCCCCGCAATGTTCCTGACAGTGAGAAGCAGTCTGTCACCATCGGCATGGCAATGACCGAGAAGCAGGGCGGCAGCGACGTCCGGGCAAACACCACCCACGCATACCCGATCGGCAGTGGCGGCCCGGGGCAGCCTTACGAACTGGTGGGACATAAATGGTTTGTCTCTGCCCCAATGTGCGACGCGTATCTGGTTCTGGCGCAGACACCGGTCGGGCTGTCGTGCTTTCTGATGCCCCGCTGGCGCCCCGACGGCAGCAAGAACCCCTGGCAGATCCAGCGACTGAAGAACAAGATGGGCAACGTAGCCAACGCGTCCAGCGAAGTTGAGCTCCGTGGCGCTCTCGCCTGGATGGTGGGCGAAGAAGGCCGTGGCGTTCCCACCATTATTGAAATGGTGGCCATGACCCGGTTCGACTGCATGATCGGCAGTTCGTCTGGCATGCGCCAGGCGGCGGCTCAGGCCCTGCACCATTGCCACCATCGCAGTGCATTTGGTGCCCGCCTGAGCGAGCAGCCGCTGATGCAAAACGTACTGGCGGACCTGGCGCTTGAGAGCGAGGCTGCCATGACCTATACCCTGCGGATTGCCCGGGCCCTGGACAGCAACGACGAGCAGGAAAAACTGTTTCTGCGGCTGGCAACACCAGTAGGTAAATACTGGATCTGCAAGCGCACGCCAAACCATGCCTACGAGGCCATGGAATGCATAGGCGGCAGCGGTGTCATGGAAGACTGCATCATGCCGCGGCTGTTCCGGGAGTCTCCTGTAAATGCCATCTGGGAGGGTTCCGGTAACGTCCAGTGCCTGGACACCCTGCGGGCGGTTCAGAAATCCCCGGAAAGTCTTGATGCCTTTATGGCTGAGGTTAGTCTGGCCCGGGGCAGTGATCGCCACTTTGACCAGTTTGTTGACGCCCTGCGTGAGGATTTTGGTCATCTGACTCAGGACCCGCAGCAGGTTGCCTTCCAGGCCCGTGATCTGGTGGACCGTCTTGCCCTCTCCCTGCAGGCATCTCTGCTTATCCGTCATGCTCCAGGCGCAGTCGCCGACGCCTTCTGCCGTTCGCGACTGGCCAGCCAGGGGGCACACAGCATCGGCACATTGCCGCCGGGTATCGACGCCGGTGCTATCATTAAACGAGCACCCCCTTTTGTCTGATAAGTTCCGACAATTGCGGGCGGCGCGGGAAACCGCGCCCGCCGACATTACGCCCCATATCGGGATCGTGACACTGCATTTCCAGCTGTACGGAATTGATGATCTCAAGGCCAAGCGCAAGACCTTCAATGCCCTGCGCACGGTCTGGGGACGGGAGCCGGATCTGGCGGTAGCGGAAACCGGTGACTTCGACGCGCTGGATAGTGCAGTGTGGAGTATCGTCGCTATCGGTGGTACTTCCCAGCAACTGACTGCACGCCTTGATCAGGTGGAAAAAGCCATCGAACAGCGCATAGACGCCCCGGTTCTGGAGGTCCATCGCGAAATCCTGTGATCAATGGAACGGAAAGTAGCTTACTTGGCAAGCTAACGTGTGACGCCGTATACTACGCGGCCTCGATCCACCGGGAACTCGCAGTGCCCCAGCCGACCGTCGCCCGCTCGACCCTTAAGGGTAGCTCATCGTGACTGCTACGGGACATGACCCGCGGGCCGTGCTCGGCGCGCG
>JAJUHY010000211.1 GCA_029265735.1 Marinobacter segnicrescens
CTTCATATGGCGGGTATCTCGTCGATCATGGGGGCCATTAACGTCATCGCCACCATTCTCAACATGCGGGCGCCGGGCATGACCCTGATGAAAATGCCCATGTTTGTGTGGACCTGGCTGATCACAGCGTTCCTGCTGATTGCCGTGATGCCGGTGCTGGCCGGCGCCATCACCATGATGCTGATGGACATCAACTTCGGCACCTCCTTCTTTGATGCCTCTGGCGGCGGCGACCCGGTGCTGTTCCAGCACGTTTTCTGGTTCTTCGGGCACCCTGAGGTCTACATCATGATCATGCCGGCGTTCGGCGTGGTGTCCCAGGTGATTCCGGCCTTTGCCCGCAAGAAGCTGTTTGGCTACGCCTCCATGGTGTATGCGGTGGGTGCTATTGGCCTGCTGTCCTTCCTGGTCTGGGCTCACCACATGTTCACGGTGGGCATCCCCATCTTCGGGCAGTTGTTCTTCATGTACGCCACCATGCTGATCGCCGTACCCACCGGGGTGAAGGTGTTTAACTGGGTGGCCACCATGTTCAGGGGCGCGATGACCTTTGAAACCCCCATGCTCTTCTCCATCGCCTTCGTGATCCTTTTTACCATCGGTGGCTTCTCGGGACTGATGTTGGCGATCGCGCCGGCGGACTTCCAGTATCACGACACCTATTTTGTGGTTGCTCATTTCCACTATGTGCTGGTGCCTGGCGCGATCTTTGGCATTTTCGCGGCGGCTTATTACTGGCTGCCGAAGTGGACGGGCACCATGTATGACGAAACCCTGGGTAAAACCCATTTCTGGATGTCCTTTATCGGCATGAACCTGGCGTTCTTCCCCATGCACTTCCTGGGGCTGGCGGGCATGCCTCGTAGGATTCCGGATTACGCCCTGCAGTTTGCCAACTTCAATATGATTTCCAGCGTTGGCGCGTTCATGTTCGGGGTTACCCAGCTGCTGTTCCTGTTTATCGTCATCAAATGCATCCGAGGCTACGGTGAAAAGGCGCCGGCCAAGCCGTGGGACGGAGCTGAAGGGCTCGAGTGGACCGTGCCGTCGCCGGCACCCTACCACACCTTTACGACGCCGCCTGAGGTCAAGTAAGGGCGACGGTGGCTCTCAACAATAAGTGAGAATGGACAGGCCAGCGGAAGGGCCTCTGGAGACAGGCATGACGAATCA
The DNA here is from genome assembly GCA_029265735.1 of Marinobacter segnicrescens. Classification (GTDB taxonomy): domain Bacteria; phylum Pseudomonadota; class Gammaproteobacteria; order Pseudomonadales; family Oleiphilaceae; genus Marinobacter; species Marinobacter segnicrescens_A. The sequence continues at coordinate 1,174 of JAJUHY010000211.1, forward strand.
TCAGACGTACTATGTACCAGAGCAGAGCAAGTGGCCCATTGTGGCGACGATCGGACTGTTCCTGACGTTGTTCGGGGGCGGCTCCGTCATGGTGAACGGGTCTCAGGGGGAATCTACCGGCGGTTCGTGGTTCATTTTCGCACTCGGCTGTCTGGTCATGGCCTACATGTTGTTCGGCTGGTTCGGGTCAGTGGTGCGTGAGAGCCGTGCCGGGCTGTACAGTGCCCAGATGGATCGCTCATTCCGGTGGGGCATGAGCTGGTTTATCTTTTCGGAGGTCATGTTCTTCTCCGCCTTCTTCGGCGCCCTGTTCTATGCCCGCATGTTTGCCGTGCCCTGGCTCGGGGGTGAGGGAGACAAGGGTTCCAGTGCTATTCTCTGGGAAGGCTTCCAGGCTGCGTGGCCGCTCATCCATAACCCTGATCCGCAGGCGTATCCGGCTCCTGAGGGCATCATCGGGCCCTGGGGCCTGCCGCTGGTTAACACCATTTTGCTGGTTACTTCATCCTTCACCATCACCGTGGCCCACCACGCCCTGAAGGCGGATAACCGTAAAAAAGTCACCATCTGGCTGGGAATCACCATACTGCTGGCACTGACCTTCCTGGTGTTTCAGGCCGAGGAGTATGTCCATGCCTATCAGGACCTTAGTCTGACCCTGCAGTCGGGCATCTATGGCAGCACCTTTTTTATGCTAACCGGGTTCCATGGAGTGCACGTGATTCTGGGAACCGTGATGCTGATCGTCATGTTCCTGCGGATTCGCCGGGGCCATTTCACGGCAGACAATCACTTCGGCTTTGAGGCAGCCAGTTGGTACTGGCACTTTGTGGATGTGGTGTGGCTGGCACTGTTTATCTTTGTCTACGTTCTGTAGAAGTGCCGGGGCCTGACTGGTGGTGGCGGGCTCCTGAGTTCCGCGGCGCCAGTCAGTGCGTTTTAACGTTGGTAGGGCGTGGGGTTCAGCTCCAGCCAGCCCTGCCAGAGTGAGAGCAGTATGACCACCAGCAGGATAACGCTCAGCAGCACCCTTATGGCCAGCGAATTGACGACCCGCCGTCGGCTTCCACTATCCTTGATCAGGAAAAACAGGCCGCTGAACAGGCTGACGAGAATCGCCAGTATCAGCCCGACGATCAGGATTTTGAGAAGCATAGAGCAGGTCCCCGTGTTGAAAGGTTGTTGTTATTGTCTGCAGGAAAATCCGGAAACCGTGACTATAGCAGAGCATGTCTGAACGTGAATCCCGGCGGCGGGAATGGGCTCCCGACTGGCGCCTGCTGCTGTTTGCCGGACTTCTGCTCCCGCTGTTGCTGGGATTGGGTTTGTGGCAGTTGGACCGGGCCGGAGAAAAAACCCGACTGCTGACCCAGTGGCAGCATCCGGCTTCAGCAAGCGAGTGGCATGAGCTTGCTATCACCGGCCTGGTCACCGGACAGCCCATAACCGTGCGGGGCCATTATCAACCCACGGGCTGGTTGCTGGACAACCGCACCCGGGACGGCCGTTCCGGTTACGAGGTGCTGACGCTGTTTCGGCCGCTGGCCGGCCCGCCGGTCGTGATCAACCGGGGCTGGGTTCCGGCGCCATCCAGCCGCTCCGAGTTGCCGCTGATCGTAACGCCAGAGCATGAGGTGCGGCTGTTGGCCCGGGTGGCGAATTATCCTGAACCGCCGGTTCTGGCGGGAGAGGTGGCCGGAGAGCCAGCGCAGCCTGGCGGTTTACAGCGGGTTCAGGCGCTGCCTGAAAGTGTTGTGGCAAGGGTCGAGCCGGGGGTCAGTGACCGTATTCTCCGACTGGATGGCGAGGGTCAACCCGGTGCCTTTCGGGCCGATTGGGAACCCGATATGATGGGGCCTCAGACTCATTATGGTTATGCACTGCAATGGTTCTCCCTGGCAGTGGCGCTCATTACACTGACAATAATAGCGAGCTATCGTAAGCAGGAGTCCTGAATGACAGATACTACCGCAGAGCATCAGGAACCCGAGCCGACCCCGGCCCAGGTGCGTCGCGGCCGTCGTACGGCCCTGCTGCTGTTCGCCATCGGTTTCGGGCCCATGATACTGGCCACGGTGATGTACTACACCGGCTGGCTCAACCCCGAGACCCGCAGTAACCACGGCGAACTGATCCAGCCACCAGTGCCGGTTGCCCAGTTGAATCTGACCGGAGCCGACGGCCAGCCACTGGCAACCCGTTTTGGTCCCGATACCGACGATGCCCGATGGCTGCTGGTCGTTTACGCCGGGCATTGCAGCGACGCCTGCGGTGAGCTGCTGTATCTGGCCCGTCAGGTAAATATCGCCTTGGGCAAGGACGCAAACCGGGTGGGCCGTGCAGCGTGGGTGAAGGATTTATCGCCGGAGTTGCAGCGTAACTGGGACAGTCAGTACCAATCGATGGAGCGTCTTCAGACGACCGCTGGGCAAAAGCCCGCATGGCCGGAACCGATCGCCCCGGCCTCGGCTCCCGGCATTCTGGTGGTAGATCCGTTCGGCAACGTAATGATGTACTACGATGATCGTCATGATGGCAAGGGAATGCTTGAAGACCTCAAGCACCTGATGAAGCTGTCCAAAATCGGTTAATACCGGCAAAGGAAGCGGACTGTGTCAGAACAACAACAAGTATCCGATCAGCAAAATTCTCAACAGCGTTCCCCCCGGCCGGTTATGGCCCGCTGGGCTCTGATCGCGACCCTGTTCACGGTGGTGGTGGTGATGCTTGGGGCATGGACCAGGCTGGTGGATGCTGGCCTCGGCTGCCCGGACTGGCCAGGCTGCTATGGCTTCCTGACGGTGCCCCAGAGCGAATCCAGTATTGCCATTGCCAACGCCCGCTTTCCTGAGACACCGGTGGATGTGTCCAAAGGCTGGCCGGAAATGATCCATCGTTACGCCGCCGGCACCCTCGGACTGATCGTGTTCGGGCTGGCGGCCTACGCCGTACGCCAACGTCGCGAAGGTGTGCCGGTGAAGCTGCCGCTGTTCATCGCCGGATTTATTGTGCTGCAGGCGCTGTTTGGCATGTGGACGGTGACTCTTCAGCTTTGGCCCAAGGTGGTTGCGCTTCACCTGTTGGGAGGGTTTACCACTCTGAGCCTGCTGACCCTGCTGTTTCTGCGATTACGCGGTCGGCGCAAAGCCATTGAGCCTGCACGACACCACGCAGTTGCCCGGCTGCGGCCCTGGCTATACGGCGGATTGGCGCTGGTCATTCTGCAGATTGCCCTCGGAGCCTGGACGGCGGCAAATTACGCCGCGGTAGCCTGTCCTGATCTGCCCACCTGTC
>JAJUHY010000296.1 GCA_029265735.1 Marinobacter segnicrescens
CAGGTCGTAAGGCTTCAACGCCAGAGCTGCCAGAGCGCGCTCGCCGTTTTCTGCGTGATCGACCTCGTGCCCCATCTTTCGCAGCAGTCCCGAAGCCACGATCTGATTCACCCGGTTGTCTTCCACCAGAAGAATCTTGCAGTGCTGTGACTCTGTTTCTGTTTTGGCGACGCTCGGCAGGTGTGGTTCATGGTCGTCAGTAAGGTCAGCTGGCAGCGGCAGGCTGACCCGGAACAGCGTGCCTGAGTTCCTTTCGGAATCAACACTGATCTGGCCCTGCATGCGCTCCACAAGCTGCCGGCACAGGGCCAGCCCGAGCCCGGTACCACCGAAGCGACGTGCCGTATCTGTCGCTGCCTGGGAAAATGGCGAAAAGATTCGCTCCAGCTCAGTCTGTGACATGCCGATTCCGGTGTCCCGGATATCCAGTTGGACGCCGCCCCGGATGCGGGTCACATGCACAGAAATCTCACCGTCACCGGTAAACTTTATGGCGTTTGAGAGCAGATTGTTGATGACCTGGCGCAGACGGGTAGGGTCCCCAAAGTACCGTGGAGCCAGTTCCGTATCCAGTTCCGTCGTAAATTCCAGGCCCTTGCGGCGGGCCTGCTCGCGGTGAATGGTCGCGCAGTCGGAGACGAGTGCACGCAGGTCGAACGAGATCACTTCCAGGTCCAGCTTGCCGGCTTCTACTTTGGAAATATCCAGGATGTCGTTCAGCAGACTGAGCAGAGTTTCCCCGGCACGGAGGGCAATTTCCAGTTGTTGCCGCTGGGCAGGGGCCAGATCACTTTCCAATACCAGTTCCAGCATGCCCAGCACTCCATTGAGGGGAGTGCGGACCTCGTGGCTCATGCTGGCCAGAAAGCGTGCCCGGATCTGAGCACGATGTACTGCCTCTTCCTTGGCCCGGACCAGCGCCCGGTTGCTGCGCTTGAGTGCTGCGTTCTTTTCGGTAATCTCCTGAGTCCGCTCTTCCACTTCCCGTTCCAGCTTGCTGGAATAATCCTTCATCTCATCTTTGAGCGCTCGCATCTGGCGGATCGATGCGTCGACGGTCTCCAGGTGGCGATTGATAATGTCCACCAGGGTGCCGATTTCGTCCTCCTCATGGGAGTTGGGGGTTTGCAGGCGGGCTTTTTCCGGGGCACTACCCACGTGCTGGAGGCTGCTGATGACACTCAAAATGGGTTTTGTTACAAGCCAGTAAAAGGTCACCAGCAACATGGCGGTCAGCACCAGGGTCTTGCAGATGCCGCTGAGCAGGATGAATCCCGCGCGGGAGAGAAACAGGTTGCCATAATGGTTGGGGGTTATGGTAACCGCCAGATAGCCCAGGTCCATCTCTTTCAGATCAGGCACCCGTAATCCGGTTTCGTAACGTCGGAAGTCCCCGAACAGCAAGTCGTTGATCCAGCGATGAGAGCTGTCGACCCTGTTGCTGGTGGCCGCCGCAAGCGTATGCCCGTCCGGATCAATAATGCGGGCGTCAATGACGGCCGGATGGCGCACCATGCCGTTTAGCAGCTCCCCGGCCAGTCGGGTATCAATGTTATAGGCGATCTGGGACGCGGGGCTGTGGCTGATTTCCATCAGGGCATTGATGTCCCGGTCCATGTATTCCCCGGTCTTGTGGTACTCCACGAACACCTGGATCAGGTTCAGTACCAGCCCGACACCCATGGCGAGGAGGACGGTATTACGGGTTAAGCGCCAGGAGAGCCGGTTTCGGAAAAGCTGTTTCACTCTGTTCCCTGTGTCGATGACCACGTTAACTAATCGTAGTCGGCTTTTTTCTTCCAGTCATCACCGTGCAGGAACGTGTCCCATTCCTTGTCAAGGCGGCGCTGCTGGTCCTCCGTAAGGGCGTTGTGGCCGCTGGCCATTTCTTCTTCTAGCTCCCGTATACGTTCGTTGAAGCTTGCCACGGCACGGGCCGCCATTTCATGACCGTGAATCTTGTTCATTTCGCTGGCGGCCATGTTATAGGCGTGAATGGCTTTGCGAAGTTCTCCCTTTCGCACGTGATCACGGGCCTGGAAGACAAACAGGTCGGCGTGGGTCTTGCGGATGGTGAACAGTACCTGGTGCAGATTTTCCCGGGCGGCGGCGCTGTCAATGTTGCCGGATTTATGAAGCGATTCAATCAGTTTAAAGAGACTCTGAAGAAGCTCCTTTACGTGACTGGATTGCTCCGGAGAGTCGATGACCACCTGCGGATGTTTGTCGGTGCCATCAATGACTTTCTGCTTGTTCTCGTTAACGGTGGTCAGCCACTCGCTGACTGGCAGGCGGGTGCCTTCCTGCAGGAGTTGCTGGCACAGGGTTTCCATGCGTCGCAGCAGTATCAGCTTGAGGTCACGGGTGAGGTACTGGCCAGGCAGCTCGTCATAGATCCGGTAAGCAAGGTTGTAGGAGTCCTCAAGGCCTGCGAGTCGGCGGGCTTTTTCAATGCGCGCACGCTCGCGCATCTGGCTGAACACCACGATGGCGATGGAGATCACAATCACTGCCAGGAGCAGCAGGACAATAGTCACGGTATTCATGGGTGGCCAGATGTGCTCCCTGATTATCATTCTGATGCGGGGGGCAGGCGCGCCTGTGGTGGTCCGGCAGGCGCGGAACACTGTAAGTATCTGGCAGTGTAATGAAAAAGTCTAATTCATTCCGTGGCAGGATGTTGCCGATGGTACACTGTGATCCTATCGCCTGATCAAACCCTGGCCGGAGACCTCCGTAGCATGGATATTTCCCGCGTCGACCTGAACCTGCTCGTGTACCTGGATGTGCTGCTGAGGGAGAAAAACGTCACCAAGGCGGCCAATCACCTCGGTATTACCCAGCCGGCCATGAGTAATGGGTTGCGTCGTCTGCGGGATCTCTTTGGTGATCCTTTGCTGGTGCGGACCAGCGAGGGCATGACCCCCACCGAGCGGGCGGTGGAGCTGCAGCCAATGGTGCGAAATATCCTTGCGGAGATTGAAAAAGCGGTTCAGCAGACCACCCCTTTTTCGGCCCAGGAGAGCCAGCGGGTGTTCCGCATCATGGCCAGTGATTATGCCGAGTCGTGTCTGATGCCTCGGGTATTGCGCCGTATCCGGCAGGAGGCACCGAATGTCACCCTGGACGTCCTGACCCC
>JAJUHY010000338.1 GCA_029265735.1 Marinobacter segnicrescens
AGAGCGTTGTCGAACGGACGAAAATCCGGCTCTGTGGTAATCTCCGCCCACGTCCGTATCAGCAAGGAGACCCCTGTGGCAGCGGCCGCCAGAGTCGAGCAGTATCTCAATCGCAAATCGATCGTCTACGATGTGGTGCCGGTAACGGCCGAACCGGGCGGCGGGCTGGAAGCTGCGGTATTCGGTGTGGACGTCAGTCGCCGCCAGGTCATCCGCGCCACGGCGCTGATCGACATCAAGGGTGTCCTGCTGGTGGTGCATCCATTCGACAGTGCGCCCGATATGGATGCCATCGAGGCCCACACCGGGCGCCGGATGCAGCCGCTGACCATCAATCAGACCAGCCGGGTATTCAACGATTGTGCGCCGGGGTTTGTGCCGCCGTTTGGCGCAGCCTATGGCGTACCGGTACTGGTGGACGAGTCTCTGTACCAGCTGGATCACCTTGTTATGGCAGGTGGCTCGTCGTCACGGTTGCTGTCCATGACCGGTCGGGCGTTCAGGCTGGCCATGGCAGGCGCGGACCGGGCGCGTATCACCATTCGTCAGAGCGGCCAGATGGCGAGTGTGGTCTCACTGGAAGAGGTCGCCGAAAAGCTCCAGAAAGTTTACCGGCTGCCGCCCATGCCGGCCCTTGCCCTGCGGATTCTCCGCCTCACCAGCGATCCGGAAGCTTCTGCCCGGGACCTGGCGGAACTGATCGAATACGACCCCAGCCTCTCCGCCCAGATTATTCGCTACGCCCGATCGGCCCTGTTCCATTATCCGGGGCAGATTGAGTCGGTACAGGAGGCCGTCATCCGGGTGCTGGGTTTCGAGCGGGTCGCCCACGTTGCCCTTGGTATCGCGTCAGCACGAGCCTTTAATATTCCGCGGCAGGGTCCCCTTGGCCTGGACCAGTTCTGGCGCCACTCCCTTTACTGTGCCTTTGTATGTCAGCGGCTGGCTTCCCAGTGTGGGGCCGATGCGTCCCTGGCTTACCTTTGCGGCCTGTTACATAACTTTGGCCTGCTGCTGACCGGGCATCTGTTCCCGGCTGAGTTCGACGAACTTAACCGACTACGGGCCGCCAATCCGGACGTGAGCATGAAGGCTCTTGAGCAGCAGGTGTTCGGGGCCAGCGCAGAACAGGAAATGCTCACCATCGGCCACGGCGTGATTGGTGGCATTCTGCTCAAACTCTGGCAATTACCCGCAGCGGTGATCAAGGCTGCCGGGGTTCACCAGCAGTTGCGCTATCAGGGCGAACACCGCACCTACGTTCTCATGGTTCAGCTTGCCAACGGCCTGCTCAAGGAAAAAGGCGTCGGTGACGAATTCAACCCGGACGATCTCGCGGAGCTGGGATCACAACTGGGTCTTCCCCCCGGTCACATCGACCAGTTACGCGAAGAGGTGGATCAGGTTGCCGAAGATCTGGACAGCCTGGCCCGTTCTCTGTCATCCTGATCTGCTTGAACAAATGGTAAGCAACACCTATTGACTTCGACGGACGTCGACTTTCTATGACGGGCCTGAGTTCGTATAATGCCCGCTTTTCGTAACCTGACCTGAAGTCTGAGACGGGAAACGGGTGGTCATAACGCCCTGTTTCTGCCAACCCGACTTTGTGTCTGGGAGAGGCCGCTGCCAAGCCTTGTACTGACCCGCCCAGGGTTTGGCAGCCGCTTTTCAGTTCAAAATATTATTTTCAGGAAACAGGAGCACAACCTATGCGGATTATCATGTTAGGAGCCCCCGGCGCTGGCAAGGGCACTCAGGCCAAGTTCATTACCGAGCGCTTCGACATCCCGCAGATTTCCACCGGCGACATGCTTCGTGCAGCAGTCAAATCCGGTTCTGAGCTGGGTAACAAGGTAAAGTCAGTGATCGACTCCGGCGCACTGGTCTCCGATGACATCATCATCGCCCTCATTGAAGAGCGCGTGAAGCAGGATGACTGCCGCAATGGTTTTCTGCTGGATGGCTTCCCAAGGACCATTCCCCAGGCTGAGGCCTTGAAGGAACAGGGCATTACCATCGACTACGTGGTGGAAATCGCGGTAGACGACGAGGAAATCGTCCAGCGCCTGGCCGGTCGTCGCATGCACCCGGGTAGCGGTCGTATCTACCACATCAAATACGATCCGCCGAAGGAAGACGGCAAGGATGACGAGACCGGTGAGCCCCTGGTTCAGCGGGAAGACGACAAGGAAGAGACCATCCGTCACCGGCTGGAGGTTTACCACGAGCAGACCGAGCCACTGGTGAGCTACTATCAGAACTGGGCCAGCGAGGCGCCGTCCGAAGCGCCCAAATATGTTCGCGTGAACGGTGTCGGTTCTCTGCAGGACATTCGCGAACAGATTCTGTCCCAGCTGGGTTAA
>JAJUHY010000048.1 GCA_029265735.1 Marinobacter segnicrescens
CGCCAGCCCGCCGGGGACCCCCGACAGCCACATTCGTGCAGCACGGAACATGCCCTGGGTGAGCTGGGTGTGGTAACAGATAAAGCCCAGCAACAGGAACATCGGAACGGAACTGAGTACCCAGTTCGCCGCAAACTGATAGGGAATGATACCGAGGGAACCCCAGGCCACATTAAAGCCCATCAGATACCACAAGCCACCGAAAGATACCCCGATGAGGGTGACGCCGATGGGTATGCGTAAAGCAATCAGAAAAATTATCAGGCCAAGACCAGTGAGGCCAATCTGTACGTCGCTCATGCTTGTAGTCTCTTATTCCGGGTCTAGTTCGTCGGCTTTGGCACGTTCGGTATCCAGGCCACCTTCCTGGGGAACGAAGCTGTCAATCAACTTGTACAGCACCATCAGCGCCATCAGGCCAGCACCCACGGGCAGCATGTAATAGGTGACCCAGATGGAAATGTCAGAGTTACCCTGAACAATGGAAGCACCCATCTGGTACTTCTTCTGGGCCTCGCCAAAGGTGCGCACGGCCAACAGGCAGAAAATCGCCAGTGAGCACAGCAACGCAAGCCGCGCCAGCTGACTCTGCAACCACTTGGGCATGAGTTCAGTGACAACTTCCACCGAAATGTGGGCGTCTTTCTGCTCAGCGAACGCCAGCGGAATAAAGGCCGCGATGGTCATGTAGTAATAAGAGACGATGGTGATGGTGCCCGGAATAGGCGTCTTGAAAAAATAACGTCCGATGACATCGAACGTGATGTGGAACATCATCAGTGCGATCGCGAGACCGCCGATGATGGAGATCAGGTTGGTAATCTTGGACAGAAACCGACCGATTGCATACATTGTGCAACCTCCACGCCCCTGAGGAGCTGATTGTTATTGTACGACGAGCGGGAAAGCCGGGGCAGCGAATTTATCCGCTGCCCCATTAGTTATCAGAGGCGCTCGATAATGGTCACGTTTGCCATACCACCGCCTTCACACATGGTCTGCAGACCGTAACGGCCGCCCCGGTCGTGAAGAGCGTGGATCAGGGTGGTCATCAGCTTGGTGCCGGAGGCGCCCAGCGGGTGACCCAGCGCAATTGCGCCACCATTAACGTTCAGACGCTCAGGATCAGCGCCCGTTACCTGCAGCCAGGCCAGCGGCACCGGAGCAAAGGCTTCGTTCACTTCGAACAGATCGATATCGTTGATGCTCATACCGGTCTTTTTCAGAGCCGCCTGAGTCGCCGGCACCGGCGCTTCCAGCATGATCACCGGATCGTGGCCCATAACGCTCATGTGGTGGATACGGGCCAGAGGCTCGACACCCAGCGCCTTGAGGCCTTTCTCGTTGACGATCATGACGCCGGTGGCGCCGTCACAGATCTGACTGGCAACAGATGCGCTGATGAAACCGCCTTCCTGCAGCGGCTTGACAGCTGCTATACCTTCCAGGGTGGCATCAAAGCGGATGCCTTCGTCCACCAGGTGCATCTCATCCTGCAGACCGCCTTCGGCCAGATTGACCTGAACCGGCACGATTTCATTCTTGAACTTGCCAGCCTCGGTCGCAGCGATCGCCCGTTTATGGCTCTCCAGGGAGAACTTGTGCAGGTCTTCCCGGCTGAAGCCGTACTTCTTCGCCATCATTTCCGCGCCCATGAACTGGCTGAACTCGGGAATGTCGGGATAGCGTTCGCGGATGCCCGGCCCCATGTAGTGCTCGGCCATATTGGCTTTCTGGGCCAGGATCAGGCTGGCGCCCATGGGCGTACGGGTCATGCTCTCAACGCCTGCGGCGATGACGACATCCTGGGTTCCGGACATGACCGCCTGGGCCGCGAAATGAATCGCCTGCTGGGAGCTGCCACACTGACGATCGACGGAAGTTCCCGGAACCGATTCCGGCAGCTTTGATGCCAGCACAGCGTTACGGGCGATGTTAGTGGACTGCTCACCCACCTGCATGACACAGCCCATGATGACGTCTTCAATCAGGGCCGGGTCAGCATCAACGCGGTCCACCAGGTCGTTCAGTACAAGCGCGGCCAGGTCAGTTGAATGCCAACCGGAAAGCCGGCCACCCCGGCGGCCACCGGCGGTACGTGATGCAGCTACGATATATGCTTCTGCCATTGCTAAATCCTCTTCTGGCCGCCCTGCGGCATAATTGGTTCACAGACATTCCGGCCATTGGCAAGAGCCGGATTATGCCGAAGCGTGAGGCGACATTCTTGCGCCCACTCACTGCTCCGGCCTCGTCGAAAGCGACGATATCACTTCGTCATGCTTAGCGAGGCGCCATACGGATCGCGCCGTCCAGACGCACGCTCTCACCGTTGAAGTAACCGTTGGTTACCATCAGCTCAACCAGAGAAGCGATTTCGTCCGGCTCACCCAGACGTTTGGGGAACGGAACGGAAGCCGCCAGCGCATCCTTCACGTTGTCCGGCAGACCATTCATCAGCGGGGTATTGATCAGGCCCGGCATGATGGTATTAACCCGCACGCCGTCGCCCATCAGGTCGCGGGCCATGGGCAGGGTCATGCCGACAACGCCCGCCTTGGAGGCGGAATAGGCGGCCTGGCCAATCTGGCCATCCTGGGCGGCCACGGACGAGATGTTAATGATCACGCCCCGCTCGCCGTCTTCAAGCCCGTCCAGAGTCAGCATGCCAGCGGCACTCTTGGCGGCACAACGGAAGCTGCCGATCAGGTTGATCTGAATGATTTTTTCGAACTCAGACAGGGGGAAATGCTTGATCTCTCCGGTCTGCTTGGCCCGGCTGGCGGTCTTGTGGGCATTACCCGTACCCGCACAGTTCACCAGAATTCGCTCCTGACCGATGGCCTCGCGAGCCTTTTTCAGGCCGGCGTCCACAGCTTCTTCGGAGGTGACATCCACCTTGCAGAAGACACCGCCGAGTTCTGCGGCAACGGCTTCCCCACGCTCTTCGTTGAAATCGAAAATCGCCACCCGGACGCCGGACGCCGCCAGACGACGGGCAACAGCCTCGCCAATTCCGGAGGCGCCGCCTGTAACCACGGCACTGATGGATGAGTCGAGCTTCATGGCTTTTCCTTCTTATCCTGGTTCAGTTTATTCTGTGTATAAAGACTGCGGTCAGGAACAGCTGCATTAATGGCCGCCCCGAAACCTGCGTTTCAGATTAGGCACTCACCTGTGATGCAGCATCGTCGTATCCGACGAATTGGCCGGAAAACCTGTGAGCAGCGCCACCTTTCCAGCGGCGCACCTGTAAAAGTTGTGTTTTACACTGGATTGATTTTAAAGCGATTGTGAGATCCGCCAGCACTTGCGACCAGCTCACCAGTCGGCATAGACTGTCAAGCTTATGGTATGCATCAACCCAACCCCCAATAACAGAGTGCAACCATAAGTCATAACAAGGAACAAGCGATCATGTCAGCGGTTTCACCCAACCGGGTCCTGATGACCAGTAAGCTGAACCCTCCCGCCTCGCGGTCAGCACAGGTTGCGCGTACCAGCGTGGTGGACAAGATCCTGAGCGCGTCGGCGGCGCGCCTGGTTCTGGTTCGTGCACCTGCCGGGTTTGGCAAGACCACCGTGATGAGTCAGTGCATGGCCCGCATGGAAGAGCAGGGCATGGTAACCTCGTGGCTGACGCTTGATGACGCCGATAACGACGTCTCACGGTTTCTCTGGTACCTCAACGCCGCAATTTCCCGACTGACCGAAGACCGCAATGCGCCCCCTTCGCAGAATGAGCATGCCGTCACTTCCACCGGTGATGCGGCGCTGGACATGGTAGCGAGACTGTCAGAACACCAGTCGGCCTTTGCGCTTTTTCTCGACGATTTCGAGCGGATTCATGATCCGGCGGTACTCAGCCTGATCCGGGAGATTGTCGAACATCTCCCCCGGCGCGGGCAGTTCATTATCGGCACCCGCAATCTGCCGGAGCTGGGTCTCGGCCGTCTGCGGGCCAGAGGGCAGTTATTGGAGATCGATGCCCGCCAGCTGCGTTTCTCCGTGGAGGAAACCACCGAATTCCTTATTTCCCGCCGGCAGCTGGCCCTAACACAGGATGACCTGACCCGGATTCACGACCGCACCGAAGGCTGGGTGACGGCGCTCTGGCTGGCGTCGCTGGCCCTGGAAAGTCACGATTCCCCGGAGGCTTTTATTGAGCGGTTCTCCGGCGCCAACCACGCCATCTCTGACTACCTGGCCTACGACGTTCTCGCATTACAGCCCGAGCCGGTGCGGGAATTCCTGCTGCGCACCAGCATTCTGCGCCATCTGAACACGCCCCTGTGCCAGGCACTGCTGCCGGATGTGGATGCCGCCACAATGCTTTCTCATCTCGCCAGCACCCATACCTTTCTGGCTCCGCTGGATGATGAGGAGAATACTTACCGTTACCACAGCCTGTTTGCGGAATTCCTGCGCGCACAGCTTGCCGCCGAACATCCGGACGCGATCCCCGCGCTCCACCGCGCCGCTGCCCAGTGGTATGAGAATCAGGAACGTCCGGTGCCGGCCATTGACCATGCCCTTGAAGGGGGTGATTACGACCGGGCGCTGAGCCTGCTGCGGGTCCATGCGGCCAACCTGCTCTCCCAGGGCCGGATGCGCCTGCTGTCCAAATGGTTCAGCACCATCCCGCCGGAGCAGTTGCGGCAGGACGAAGAACTGCAGATGACCTGGGTCTGGGCTCTGCTGTTTACCCGTGGCCCCACCGAAGCACTGGAAATGCTCGAAGAGCTTGGCCTGGAGCAGTCGGAAAACCCCAGAATCCGCCCGCACGTTCTGGCGATCCGGCCACTGATTCTGTCCATCTCGGACCTGCAGGAAGAAGCCATTGAAGCGGGCGAACGCGGCCTGCCGGAACTGCCCACCTGCCAGCCTTTTGCTGACATGGCACTGATCAACTCCATGGCCACCTGCTATGCCATGATGGGACTGTACAACAAGGCGCGGGAGCTGCTGGACGGCGCAAGGGACACCCAGGGCACCTACGCCAGTGCATTTAATGTCATGTATTCGGAAGCCGTGGAAGGCATTATCGATATGCAGGAAGGTCGCCAGCGCCAGGCGGCCGCCCGCTTCCGGCTGGCGGTGGGGGCGACCCGGCAGGCGTCATCCTTCAGCCAGGCCAACGGTAACGCCTGGGCAGGCGTCCTTCACGCCGGTGCCATCTATGAGCAGAACCAGCTGGACCTTGCCGCCCGCCTGCTCCATGTGTACGGCCCGCTGGCCCGGGATGTAGGCCTGCCAGACCACATGCTGCTGAGCGACATCATGCTGGCCCGCATTGCTTTCTCCAAGGGTGAAATCGATCAGGCGTTCCGCATACTCACCGAGCTGGAGCACCTGGGCCATATCCGTAACCTGAACCGTGTGGTGGCCACCGCCCGGGTCGAGCGCTCACGCCTGTTGCTGTTGCAGCGGCGGTATGACGCCGCCCATCAGGAACTGGACCGGGCCGGCGACGATGATCTGTGGCAATGGGTGCAGACCCTGCGTCTGCCAGCCAACGATCTGGAATACCGTGAACTGGCTGAGATCCGCATGGAGATTGCCACCGGTGACCCCGCCAGGGCACTCACTGCCCTGGAACGGGAACTCCGCTACGCAACGGACGAACAGCGTTTCCGCCGGGCACTCAAACTGAAGGTCCTGAAAGCGATCGCCCTGCACCGCAGCACCCGGCTGCGGGAAGCGCTGGAAGTGATGGCCGACGTACTGCAGGTGGCCTGCACTGAAGGCTATCTGCGTCTGATTGTCGACCAGGGACCGGCTGCTGGCATTCTGGTGCTTTTGTACAGTCAGAGTCTCAAGGAACAGGGAGAGCGCACTGACCCGATTCTGGCCGGTTACCTGCAGACCCTGCTGGATGCCTTCGGTCCGGAAATCCAGGAGCAGGCCTCGGCTTCAGATCAGGACAGCACTCTGTTGGACCCCCTCACCCGTAAAGAGATCCGTGTGTTACAACTGTTATCAGAGGGATACTCCAACAGCGCCATGGCCGAGAAACTGTTTGTCTCGGACAGCACCGTGCGGACTCACCTGCGCAACATCAACTCCAAGCTGAACGCCAGCAGCCGCACTCAGGCTGTGGCTATTGCGCGGCGGCTGGGGATTGTCTGACCAGTTCGTTCAGGGTGTCGGCCGAAGGTGGCTGCTGCAACATCCCACAGACGGTGTCGATCAGGTTTTCCAGCGCGTAAGAGGAACCCCATAACCGGCTGGACGTCTCCGGGCTTTCCAGGGCCCGCTCCCGTGCCGACAACGCCGTCCCCACAGCGAAGGACATGAAAATGAAACGCTGGTTGAGTATCTCCGGGGGGATCTCAGCCAGCAGTCTGCGAAGGTGCTCCAGGCAGCGCAGGTAGCCCGAGTTCCACCTGTTCTCAACAGCCACCGCCTCATTGAAAATCCGCAGATGGTTGAGCTGGAGCATCATGACAAAGCGCATGTAGCCGCGGGCCATGCCGGGAGGAATGCTTTCGTCCTCCAGCCAGTCAATGGAGGTTTCGATCAGTACCCGAACGACCTGTGCCACCGATTCCGGCCCACCAGCGGCCTCCAGCTCGTCCAGAAGACGGTTGCGCCGGATATCGGTCTGCCTGGCGATATCCACCACCAGTTCCTTTACCAGCGCTTCCTTGGTCCCGAAGTAGTAATGGATGGACGAGCTGTTGCGAAGCCCTGCGGCGGCGACAATATCCCGCACTGAAACGCCGTTGATGCCCCGCTCTGAAAACAGTCGCAGGGCTTCGGTTTTCAGTTTTTCCCGGGTTGGATCACCGGGCAGACTGTCTTGTTCAGGTATTGTCACGCTTTCCATCCAGACTACATTGGCTTTGCGATGCCTGAGGCATCATGTGGAACGCAACTGGTCCCGTCGGATGCTGATGCCGGCTGCTTCCCGGTCCCAGGTATCTTCCGTTACGGCCTGCTCCCGCAGCACATGCTTGCGCACTTTCGAGGTCGGGGTCTTCGGCAGGTCATCCATGATACGGATATAACGGGGCACCATGAAGTGGGGCATCCGGTCCTTCAGGAACATGATCAGCTCCACCGGGTCGATCGTCTTACCTTCCACCGGTGTAACGGCTATTAGCACATCATTTTCGGAATGCTCGCTGGTGACACCAATGGCCGCGACATCCCGAACGCTCGGATGGGCGATGACCTCGGCTTCCACCTCGAAGGAGGAGATATTCTCACCGCGCCGGCGAATTGCGTCCTTGACCCGGTCAACAAAGTAGAAGTTACCCTCTTCGTCCTGACGGAATCCGTCACCGGTGTGGAACCAGCCATTACGCCATGCCTCGGCAGTCGCTTCGGGATTCTTGTAATAGCCGTGGTTCATCGCCCAGGGGCGATCCGTGCGGACAATCAGCTCACCGGTAGCGCCGACCGGAACCTCACAGTCGTTGGCGTCCACCAGACGCACCTCGACCCCTTCACGGACCTTGCCGCAGCTGCCCGCTTTGGTGGGGTTGGCTTCGGACACCATGGGTGTCGAGACTTCGGTCATGTTGAAGATGGTGAAGATATCCACGCCAAAACGCTCGGCCACTTCCCGGTGATTGCTGGTCAGCGGCACCAGCACCGCCAGCCGCACGTCATGCTCACGCTCCTCCGCCGACGGCTCTTCCTTTAACAGGAAGGTGGCCATGGCACCCAGCAGGAAGATCGCTGTGCACCGGGTTTTGCGGACGAAGGGCCAGAAGGTCTTGGTGGAAAAGTTCTCCATCATGGCCACTGACCCGTTGCGGTAAAGCATGGTCACCGTCAGCATGCCGCCCATATGGAACATGGGCATATTGGCCAGGAAGCGATCGCCGTCTTTAATAAACGGCCAGCTGGGGTTGCTGTAGATGTGCAGGTAGGAGCACAGCACGCCTTTGGACGGCCCGGTGGTGCCGGAGGTGTAGATAATGGCGTGGGTGTCCCACGGCTCGATGGCCCGCTCCAGGGCTGGCAGCTCAGCCTCGCAACTGCTCAGGGTGCTGTAGGCTACCGGCTTAAGGCCCCTGGGCGCCTCACCGCTGCCCACAATCACTGCGGTCCGGAGCCGGGCGCAACTGATTTCCTCCAGTCGTGGCAGCAGGTCAGCGTGGGCGACGATCACTTCGGCATCGGAGTTTTCCACCACGTGTTCCAGGATCCGCCCTCGGTACGCCGTGTTAAAGGGAACATAGAGCGCACCCAGGTAGCTGATAGCGAAAAATGTCACGAGGGCCTCTTTGCCGTTCGGCAGCCACATGGCCACGTGATCACCCTGCCGGACGCCAAGCTCGCCAAGACCGGCGGCGACAGCAAGTGTGCGCTGTCGCATCTCTGCCAGGGTCCACTCGGTGCCATCTTCAAATACAGCGAATACCTCATCCGGCTGCTCAGCGGCGCGTCGGTCCAGCACATATCGCAGGACACATTGCTCACGGGGCAGCACCCGGGGGTCACTGTGAACGACAGACTCTTGCGGTATGGTACTCATGATTTCTCCTGAATAGGGTTTCCGGGCCTCAGCCCGGGCTTGTTGTTGTCGTTGTCCTGTGTGTCCGCTGCGGCAGTTGTCCACCGGTTCAGCACACTCAATCGGAACTGGTCGCGATCAGTTTTCGCCCCTTGTCGTCGGACCAGGGCGCAATCCCTACCTGTGCGAGCAGTGCCGGGTCCATATTCCGTCGGACAGCTGCCTTTTTGTAAATAAACTGACGGCAGGCCTGCCCCGGTCGCATCTGTGCGTGGCCGTCGATGACGAAGAACCGCGGGCGCTCACCATCAGGGCCATCCTCAAGCTGCGCCCGGTTGGAGACCGCGCAATGGGTGCAGTAGGCAGGCATCCTGTCACGGTTAAAGGTGATACCTCGAGGCTCATTCATCACCACGGACATGGGCTCGCCATAGCGGAACATATCCCGCCACATGTCGCCCCGCAGCAGGCGGCCGCCACTGCCACACGGATCAAGATGGAACACGAAGCGGTCATCCTCCTCCGTGATGAAAAAGTCAGCGCAGTGGTAGTTCCAGGTACGCGCCACTTCACGCACCAGCTCGTCGTCCGTCATCGCGCCATAGCGAGGGAAGCCGGCGTGGAAGGCCTGCTCGTAGGTGTCGGCGAGCATGCTTTCCAGGTAATCCGCACCGCCCAGTTCAAGCGCCGCTGCGTAGAAGTACTCAAGCCAGACCACCGCGAAGTCGTGCCAGGGCATCCAGTCCTTACGCTGTCCGGACAGCAGCGGCTCAATATCCAGCTCACCGGCATCCAGC
>JAJUHY010000257.1 GCA_029265735.1 Marinobacter segnicrescens
GGCCTATTGCGGCAGTTTTGTGCCGGCAGATCGTGCTGTGCTGGGCCCGGTGGACCGGATTTTCACTCGCATGGGTTCCTCGGACGATATCGCCGGCGGGCGCTCAACCTTTATGGTGGAAATGACGGAGACTGCCAACATACTGCATAACGCCACCGCCCACAGCCTGGTGCTGATGGACGAGGTTGGGCGCGGCACCAGTACCTTTGATGGCCTGTCTCTGGCGTGGGCAACCGCCGAGTATCTGGCCCGGGATATCGGTTGTTATACCTTGTTTGCAACCCACTATTTCGAACTGACCCAGCTGGCCGACCAACTGGAGCACGCGGTCAATGTCCATCTGACGGCCACCGAGCACGAAGACAGCATCGTGTTTCTGCACACCGTTCACGAGGGCCCGGCAAGTCAGAGTTATGGCCTCCAGGTAGCACGCCTGGCCGGTGTTCCCCATGGCGTGATCCAGAATGCCCGACAGCAGCTCCAGCGGCTTGAAGCCGAAAGTACCGGCCCGATCGACCTTACGTCGTCAGCCGGGGGTGCCCAGTCTTCCGAACCTCCCGCAGCAGCCGCAATACAGGGCGACATGTTTGCCAGCCTTGAGCCAAGTGCCGTAGAGCGTGCCCTGGACGCGCTGGACCCGGATGAGCTGACCCCGCGACAGGCGCTGGAACAACTCTATGAATTGCGCCGTTTGCTCAGGGACTGAATCGTTTGGCATAAGGTAATACCGTCGTGGCGCTTGCGGGTCGGGTAGCTGCTCCCTACAATATTGTCCGCCGATTATTAACGATCAGAAATGGATGGCCGTCTCAGTACGGCAGACGTTGCCGTCTGATACGATAAAAACCAACAGACCATCCCTGATGAGACAGACCACCAGACCAGGAATCTGACTATGACCTTTGTGGTTACTGACAACTGCATAAAATGCAAATATACGGATTGCGTTGAAGTATGTCCGGTAGACTGCTTTTACGAAGGCCCGAACTTTCTGGTGATCGATCCTGACGAGTGTATTGACTGTGCGCTCTGCGAGCCGGAGTGCCCGGCTGAGGCGATCTTCTCTGAAGATGAGCTGCCGCCCGGCCAGGAACCGTTTATCGAGATCAACGCTGAGCTCGCCGGCAAATGGCCGAATATCACAGAGAAAAAAGATCCGCTTCCTGATGCTGAGGAGTGGGACGGAAAGCCGGACAAGCTGCAGTACCTGGAGCGCTGATCCGCAAGGCTGGACGCATTACCAGCGATAAAAAAAGGGGAGCTCAGCGGCTCCCCTTTTTTCATTCTTGTCCACCCACCGGGAGGCCGGAAGTCACTCAGCCATCAAAGGCATGATCTTCAGCCGCCAGTGACAGACAGATGCTGCCCGGACCCAGGTAAATGCTGCTGGTGATACCCATCTGCGACAGCAGCAATCTGACACCGCGGTCGTCACAGGCTTGCCGCAACCGGTCCAGTCCTGGCAGCGCCTCGATCTCCTCCCAGGACATGCCGCAGGATATGGACACGATCGGGGTCAGCAGACCTTCTTCGACACGGCGCGTCGCATAGTTCATGACTTTCTCCACCGCGGCATCCATGGAGCGGGTTTTCGCGACGGGCTTTGCCACCACGCCCTGCCCCCAGATTATCGGCGTAATGCTGAGTGCCTTGCCGAGAAAAGCCACCACACCCGAGACGCTCTTGTCGCCCCGCCGCCGCGCCCGTTCCCGGATGTAGTGAAGGTCCCGGGGCACCACGCACGTCCACAGTTTCGTCGAGAACTTTTCAACCTCATAGCGAAGCTGGTTCTTGTCCAGGCCGTCGTTCATCAGGCCAATGGTATAGGCCACCAGCAACCCCTGGGCGGCGAACAGTTGCCCGCTGTCGATAACCCGCATGGAGAAATTGCCCCGCAGCCCGGCTTTTTCACGAACCTCACGGGCGCCTGCCATCACCATATGCATGGCATCTGTGGCATTGTCGTAGATCTGGCTCCGGGTCCGGTCCACTGTCTCGCAGATGGCAACGTCATAATTGGGAACAACCTGTTCCATGAACAGATCCCGGATCTGCTCCACCGAAAATGCCTCGGTTTCAGCGTGATGCCCCTTGCCAAGCAGACCCTGGCGGTAGAAGTCCGCAGTGGTCTCCTCATCATGGTCATCCACAAAGGTCTGCCCATCAATCTTTGCGGTAAGGGGCAGAATGAAGATACCGTGCTCACGAATAAAATCGTGGGGAAGGTCACAAGCGGAATCGACGATCAAACCGACTTTCATGGTTCCTCCGGTTTCCGGCCTGACACGCACCGGACAGGAAAGTCAGGTTCGACAATGGCCGGCGTATGAATAAGTTGAGCCAGATTGTTCGGCCACCTTACCGTAACTGGCGGAGAAACCGAAACATTGAGCGAACAATACAATTGGCCATCACGCAATTTGACGATCTATTACACATTACCCCTCAGACGGGCAGGCACGACAAGGTCAGCATCGATCTATATACTGCCGCCCTGCCGAACCCGCATCAACTGAGGTCCAGATGTCATCATCCTTCGACGTGGTCATTATCGGCGCCGGCGCCGCCGGCCTTATGTGCGCAGCGACCGCTGGCTATCGCGGGCGGAAAGTACTGGTCATCGACCATGCACCCCGGGCCGGTCGCAAGATACTGATGTCTGGAGGCGGCCGTTGTAATTTCACCAACCTGAACAGCACACCAGCCAACTTCCTTTCTGACAATCCTTCGTTCTGCATCTCCGCGCTTAAGCGTTATACCCCTCAGGCCTTTCTGGAGCTGGTGGACCGCCACGGCATCGAATACGAAGAGAAGGCCCCCGGACAGCTGTTTTGCCGGCATTCTGCCAAAGACATTCTGGATATGCTGCTAACCGAGTGTGAGTGGGCGGGCGTAGAAATCCGCCTGAAAACATCGGTGGATCAGATAGATCAGGTCGGCACCCGATACCGTCTCCGAACCCCTGGCGGGGCTGGCGGGACTATCGAGTGCGCGTCAGTGGTTGTTGCAACCGGGGGGCTGTCCATTCCCACCATGGGTGCGACCGGCTTTGGCTACGATCTTGCCCGTCAGTTCGGACTATCGGTGCTTCCGGTCCGGGCCGGACTGGTGCCATTTACCCTGAGCTCCGGGCTCAAGGAGCAACTGTCCCCGCTGTCCGGGATCAGTTGCCCGGTGGAAGTCCGCTGTAACGGCGAGCAATTTCGGGAACCCATGCTGGTCACCCACCGTGGCCTCAGCGGCCCGGCAATCCTTCAGATCTCCAGTTTCTGGCACCCCGGCGACAGCATCGCTATCAACCTCCTTCCACACCAGTCCGTCCGGGAGACTCTGAGCCGACTGAAAGCAGAGAGCCCCCGTACGACGCTGGAGAACTATCTGAACGGGACCCTGCCCAAACGCTTTGCCCGTGCCTTTGCTGACTGGCAAGGTTGGAGCTGCCCCGTTCAGGAGTATCGCAACAGCGACCTGGACGTCATCGCCGAAACCCTGTCCAACTGGACCCTGAAACCGGCGGGAACTGAAGGTTACCGGACGGCGGAAGTCACTCTGGGCGGAGTGGATACCCGCCAGCTGTCCTCCCAGACCATGGCGGCCAATGATGTCCCGGGCCTTTTCTTTATCGGTGAAGTGGTGGACGTCACCGGGCACCTCGGCGGTCATAATTTCCAGTGGGCCTGGGCTTCCGGTGTGGCAGCCGGTCAGGCTGTCTAGTGTCCCGTCTGGTTAATTCGTTGACCTACTGCGTGACGCTGGGGCCTCTGGCCAAGGCGCCAGGCCGA
>JAJUHY010000313.1 GCA_029265735.1 Marinobacter segnicrescens
AAACCTGGTCTCAGGGGATGAAGTCGTCAGTGCCGACGATGACGTTGAGGGTGAGGGCGAGAGCCGCCTGCTGCGTATGAAGCGGCGCTGCGGCAAGTGTGGTACCGCCATGGACAGTTACCTGGTGGATGAGAAGCGTAAGCTGCACATCTGCGGTAACAGCCCGGATTGCTCCGGTTACGAGGTGGAAGAAGGCACGTTCCGGATCAAGGGTTACGATGGTCCCACCCTGGAATGTGACAAGTGTGGCTCGGAAATGCAGCTGAAAACCGGCCGCTTTGGCAAGTATTTCGGCTGTACTGGTGAGAATTGCAAGAACACCCGCAAGTTACTGAAAAGTGGCGAGCCTGCGCCTCCCAAAATGGATCCAGTACCCATGCCGGAGCTTCGCTGCCAGAAGGTGGATGATACCTATGTGCTGCGGGACGGCGCCTCTGGCCTGTTCCTGGCTGCCAGCAAGTTTCCCAAGAACCGGGAAACCCGTCCGCCTCTGGTCATGGAGATCAGGCCCCACAGGGACGAGATTGATCCAAAGTACGCTTACCTGATGGAAGCGCCGGAGAAAGATCCTGAGGGCAACCCCACGGTTATCCGGTACAGCCGGAAGACCAAAGAGCAGTACGTCATGACGGAGAAAGACGGCAAGGCAACCGGCTGGTCCGCCTGGTACGAGAACGGGCGCTGGGTGCCCCGGGACAAGAAAAAATAGGATGTTGCTCCACGGAATCCGTTCTGGATTCCGTGGAGCAGAAAGTCATCTGGACCTGGAGCGCAACCGCTGTACCAGCGATGAGGTATCCCAGCGCTTTCCACCCATGTCCTGCACATCCGCGTAAAACTGGTCAACCAGTGCCGTAACCGGCAGCCGGGCGCCGTTCCTGCGCGCCTCTTCCAGGCAGATTGCGAGGTCCTTGCGCATCCAGTCCACGGCGAAGCCATGATCAAACTCACCAGCGATCATGGTGGCTGAACGATTTTCCATCTGCCAGGACTGGGCCGCGCCCTTTGAGATCACGTCGATGACTTTCGATACGTCCAGATCGGCCTGTTCGGCAAAATGAATGGCCTCAGACAGTCCCTGCACAAGGCCCGCGATGGCAATCTGGTTCACCATCTTCGTCTTCTGACCGCTACCGGCGGGGCCCATAAGGTTAATGGCTCGTGCATAAAGGCTCAGTGCCGGGCGAGCCCGCTCGAATATCTGTTCATCACCGCCGCACATAATGGTGAGCTGTCCGTTTTCTGCTCCCTGCTGACCTCCCGAGACAGGGGCATCCATAAAGTGCCGTCCGGCGGCTGAGGCCGCGCCGGCGAGCTCTTCCGCAACTCCGGCAGAGGCGGTGGTGTGATCCACCAGCACCGCGCCTTCCGGCGCATTAGCGATAATGCCCTGCTGGCCGAGATACACTTCCCGTAAATCCGGATCTGCGCCGACGCAGGTGAGCACCATTTCGGCGTCCTTCACGGCCTCAGCAATGGTGGCGCAGGCCTTGCCAGAGTATTCGCTGACCCACTGGGTGGCTTTATCCGGGCTACGGTTCCAGACATTCACCCTCAGGCCGGCATTGGCAAGATGTCCCGCCATGGGATAGCCCATGACCCCGAGGCCGATAAAGGCAAGGCTCTTCATATTCAGTCCTTTTGTTAACAGGTGATGGTATGTCAGAGGTCCCGATCATTGCAGAACTGGCGGCCATATTAAAGCGCATGGAGGCGCCGGAGGGAGCAGGAGAGGGGTCTGCACAGAGGCGGGAGGGTGCGGGTGCGATAAAAGATGAAAAAAGGCCACAGGGAAGTCCCTGCGGCCTTTGGTGTACAAGATAAGGGTGGCCCAGGAAGCCACAATGCCTTATTTGCTGGTCGGGTAGTCCCGCTTGTCGGAGCCTGTGTAAAGCTGACGGGGGCGACCGATACGGTATTCACCGGACACCATCTCGTTCCAGTGGCTGAACCAGCCAATAGTACGGGCCATGGCGAAAATCACGGTGAACATTGATGTCGGAATACCGATGGCCTTGAGAATAATGCCAGAGTAGAAGTCCACGTTCGGGTAAAGCTTGCGCTCCACGAAGTATTCATCTTCCAGTGCGATCGTCTCCAGGCGCTGGGCGATTCTCAGCAGGGGATCATCTTCCAGACCCAGCTCACGAAGTACCTCGTGGGCGGTTTCACGCATGACCTTGGCGCGGGGGTCAAAGTTCTTGTAAACCCGGTGGCCAAAGCCCATCAGACGGAAAGGATCGTCCTTGTCCTTGGCTTTGGCGATAAACTTCTCAATGTTCTTCTCGTCACCGATTTCAGCCAGCATATCCAGTACAGCTTCGTTGGCGCCACCGTGGGCTGGTCCCCATAGGGCCGCGATGCCGGAAGCGATACAGGCGAACGGGTTGGCGCCGGTGGAGCCGGCCAGACGTACGGTTGAGGTGGACGCGTTCTGCTCATGGTCGGCGTGCAGAATGAAGATCTTGTCCATGGCCTTGGCCAATACCGGGTTCGGCTCATAGTTTTCGCAGGGAACGCCGAACATCATGTGCAGGAAGTTTTCTGCATAGCTCAGGTCGTTACGCGGGTACATGAACGGCTGGCCAATGGAATACTTGTAGCACCAGGCGGCAATGGTCGGCATCTTGGCGATGAGGCGGTGAGCGGTGATCTCCCGATGCTGCGGGCTCGCGACATCCAGCTGGTCGTGGTAGAACGCCGACAGGGCACCTACGACACCACACATGATTGCCATGGGATGGGCATCCCGACGGAAACCATTGAAGAAGTTGCGCATCTGGTCATGCAGCATGGTGTGGTTTTTAATGGTGGTCTGGAACTCCTGGTTCTGTTCCGCCGTCGGCAGCTCACCCTTCAGCAGGAGATAGCAGACTTCAAGGTAGTCGGAGTG